>NZ_DGVO01000013.1:14277-17565 GCF_002394995.1 Bifidobacterium sp. UBA4282 | reverse complement strand
CTCCACGCCCACCTCGGCCGCGACCTGCCGCGACGTCACACCGCCCGCGACCAGCCGCGCCACCGCCATACGCCTGACCCCGTCCGCCACCGGGCAGCGCTTGACCGCGCGCTCCCCGGGCGCCAGCTCGTCAATCCACGCCGCCAGCACCTCACGGCTGGGATACCCCATTTGGCGTATGGTCCTGCTCAGACGCCTGCCATGCGTCAGGCAGTGCTCCACCGCCGCGCGCCTCTGACCATCCGTGTACCTCGAATAACGCTCGCCACGACTGGAGGGGATCCCCGTACGCCGCTCCTCCAGCCAGTCGCGATGCCACATGCGCAACGCCCCCTTGCCGGGATACCCCAGCTCCCGGATCACGTCCGCCGCACTATGCCCGTACCGCTCGTACAACTCCACCGCACGCCTGCGCTGCTCCCTCGAATACCTCGCCACGATGACGACTCCTCCCGCTCAAGGAGTCCAACATTCCGTCACCACCCCGGTATCCGATGCGGATTCTCAGCACATTATTGTGCTTTCGAATGGACGCAAATGGAAGTGACTCCCGTTGGCTTGCGGTCCTGCTCATTAAATGCTCGTTAATAAGGCTACGCGGCAAAAAAGAAATCCAGTGGCTATCAGGTTTGTCAGACGAAAAACCAAGCAAACCAAAGCCACTGGATAAAGATCAGGCTACGAAATAAGCCTTGCAATGTGCGGATGTTACTCCCACTCAATCGTTGCCGGCGGCTTCGATGTGACGTCGAGCACCACGCGGTTGATCTGGCGGCACTCGTTGGTGATACGCGTCGAGATCGTGGCCAGCACGTCGTAGGGCACACGCGACCAATCGGCGGTCATCGCGTCCTCGGAGCTGACCGGACGCAGCACGATCGGCGAACCGTAGGTGCGCTCGTCGCCCTGGACGCCAACGGAATGCACGTCGGCCAGCAGCACCACCGGGCACTGCCAGATGTCACGGTCCAGCCCGGCCTTGGTGAGCTCCTCGCGGGCGATCGCGTCGGCCTCGCGCAGCAGGTCCAGACGCTCCTTGGTGATCTCGCCGATGATGCGGATGCCCAGGCCCGGGCCGGGGAACGGCTGGCGCCAGACGATCTCGTCGGGCAGGCCCAGCTCGGTGCCGATGGCGCGGACCTCGTCCTTGAACAGCGTGCGCAACGGCTCCACCAGTTCGAACTTCAGGTCCTCGGGCAGGCCGCCGACGTTGTGGTGGCTCTTGATGTTGGCCGCGCCGTCGCCGCCGCCGGACTCCACCACGTCCGGGTAGAGCGTGCCCTGCACCAGGAACTTGACTTCCTTGCCCTCGGCGCCGGCCTCCTCGATAACCTGGCGCTGCGCCTTCTCGAAGGTGCGGATGAACTTCTCGCCGATGATCTTGCGCTTGCGCTCCGGCTCGGAGACACCCTTCAACGCCTCCAGGAAGTCGTCGGCCGCATCCACGGCGATGAGCTTGATGCCGGTGGCGGCCACGAAGTCGTGCTTGACCTGCTCGACCTCACCCTTGCGCAGCAGACCGTGATCCACGAACACGCAGGTAAGCTGGTCGCCGACGGCCTTGTGCACCAGGGCGGCGGCCACGGCGGAGTCCACGCCGCCGGACAAGCCGCAGATCACCTGGGCGTCGCCCACCTGGGCGCGGATCTTGGCCACCTGGTCCTCGATGATGCTGGAGGCGTCCCAATCCGAGCCAAGGCCGGCGCACTCATGCAGGAAGGTCTCGATGAGCTTCTGCCCCATCGGCGTGTGCTTGACCTCCGGATGCCACTGCACACCGTACAGCTTGCGCGCGGGATCCTGCATGGCGGCCACCGGCGCGCCCTCGGTGTGCGCAAGCACCTCGAAGCCCTCGGGTGCGGCCTCCACGGCCACACCATGGCTCATCCACACGCTCTGATCCGCCGGGGAGCCGTCCAGCAAACCCTCGGCCTTGTCGATCACCGTGGCGGTCTTGCCGTACTCGCCCAACGCGGCCTTGTCCACCTTGCCGCCCAATTCATAGGCCATAACCTGGAAGCCGTAGCAGATACCCAGCACCGGCACGCCCGCCTCGAACACCTTGCGGTCGATGCTCGGCGCGCCCGGTTCGAACACCGAAGCCGGGCCGCCGGACAGGATGATGGCCTTGGGATCCTTGGCCAGCATCTCATCAACAGGCATCGAATGGGGCACCAGTTCCGAATACACGTTCGCCTCACGCACGCGGCGGGCGATTAGCTGGGCGTACTGGGCTCCGAAATCAACAACAAGAACCGGACCTGTGGCCATGAAGCTCTCCTCTTTCATCGGGGTGGAGTGAATAGGTCTATTGTGGCGGTTCAAGGGGACATCCGCGGCGGCGCGGCACGCGCGATAAACCGGTTCGAGAATGTCACAACACGCACCATTGCAACCTCCAACACGCCGCATCCGAGCCCGCGAAACGAACGCGCCGAGCGAATCGCAAATCCGTTTTTGCTTGACTTTCCGCCGTTTTCCGGCATATTCCGGCGAGTCTCGGTGTTCACAATCCGGCCACGAAACATGAACAATACGGTAAATTTTTCTAACAATTTCGAACGCTCCCGCAAAAAATCACCACAAAGTCGCACGTTCCTCGTAGGATTAAGAACGATTGGACGTGGGCTAACCGCGGAATCGCAAGGTTTCCGGCAGGTCCGCGACCGACGATAAGTATCAATCGCACAACACCGTGCAGGAGTACAGGAGTACATATGACGAGTCCTGTTATTGGCACCCCTTGGAAGAAGCTGGACGCTCCGGTTTCCGAGGAAGCTCTCGAAGGCGTCGACAAGTACTGGCGCGCTTCGAACTATCTGTCCATCGGCCAGATTTATCTGCGCAGCAATCCGCTGATGAAGGAACCGTTCACTCGCAATGATGTTAAGCACCGTCTGGTGGGTCACTGGGGCACCACCCCTGGCCTGAACTTCCTCATCGGCCACATCAACCGACTCATCGCCGATCACCAGCAGAACACCGTGATCATCATGGGTCCGGGCCACGGCGGCCCCGCCGGCACCTCGCAGTCCTACCTGGACGGCACCTACACGGAGTACTTCCCGAACATCACCAAGGATGAGGCTGGCCTGCAGAAGTTCTTCCGCCAGTTCTCCTACCCGGGTGGTATCCCGTCCCACTTTGCTCCGGAGACCCCGGGTTCGATCCACGAGGGTGGCGAGCTGGGTTACGCCCTCTCTCACGCTTACGGCGCTGTGATGAACAACCCGAGCCTGTTCGTTCCGGCCATCGTCGGCGACGGCGAAGCCGAGACCGGCCCGCTGG
>NZ_DGVO01000013.1:0-14164 GCF_002394995.1 Bifidobacterium sp. UBA4282 | reverse complement strand
TGCACCTCAACGGCTACAAGATCGCTAACCCGACGATCCTGGCTCGCATCTCCGACGAAGAGCTGCACGAGTTCTTCCACGGCATGGGCTATCAGCCGTACGAGTTCGTCGCCGGCTTCGACGATGAGGATCACATGTCGACCCACCGTCGCTTCGCCGACCTGCTCGAGTCCATCTTCGATGAGATCTGCGACATCAAGGCCGCGGCTCAGACCGACGATATGACCCGTCCGTTCTACCCGATGATCATCTTCCGCACCCCGAAGGGCTGGACCTGCCCGAAGTACATCGACGGCAAGAAGACCGAGGGTTCTTGGCGCGCTCATCAGGTTCCGCTGGCTTCCGCTCGCGACACCGAGGAGCACTTCCAGGTCCTCAAGAACTGGCTCGAGTCCTACAAGCCGGAGGAGCTGTTCGACGAGAACGGCGCCGTGAAGCCTGAGGTCACCGCGTTCATGCCGACTGGCGAACTGCGCATCGGCCAGAACCCGAACGCCAACGGCGGCCGTATCCGTGAGGATCTGAAGCTGCCGACGCTCGATGACTACGAGGTCAAGGAAGTCGCCAAGTACGGTCACGGCTGGGGCCAGCTCGAGGCCACCCGTCGTCTCGGCGTCTACACCCGCGACATCATCAAGCTCAACCCGGATTCCTTCCGTATCTTCGGACCGGATGAGACCGCTTCCAACCGTCTGCAGGCTGCCTATGAGGTGACCAACAAGCAGTGGGATGCCGGCTACCTGTCCGAGCTGACCGACGAGCACATGGCCGTCACCGGCCAGGTCACCGAGCAGCTTTCCGAGCATCAGATGGAAGGTTTCCTCGAGGGCTACCTGCTCACCGGCCGTCACGGCATCTGGAGCTCCTATGAGTCCTTCGTGCACGTGATCGACTCCATGCTGAACCAGCATGCGAAGTGGCTCGAGGCTACGGTTCGTGAGATTCCGTGGCGTAAGCCGATCTCCTCGATGAACCTGCTGGTCTCCTCGCACGTGTGGCGTCAGGATCACAACGGCTTCTCGCATCAGGATCCGGGTGTGACCTCCGTGTTGCTGAACAAGACGTTCAACAACGATCACGTGGTGAACATCTACTTCCCGTGCGACTCCAACATGCTGCTGGCTGTCGCCGAGAAGTGCTACAAGTCCACCAACCAGATCAACGCGATCTTCGCTGGCAAGCAGCCGGCCGCGACGTGGCTCACCCTCGACGAGGCTCGCGCCGAACTCGAGAAGGGTGCCGCCGAGTGGAAGTGGGCTTCCAACGCCTCCTCCAACGACGAGGTCCAGATCGTGCTCGCCGCTGTCGGCGATGTTCCGACCCAGGAGATCATGGCCGCTTCCGACAAGCTGAACGAGATGGGCATCAAGTTCAAGGTTGTCAACGTTGTTGACCTGATCAAGCTGCAGTCCGCCAAGGAGAATGACGAGGCCCTCTCCGATGAGGAGTTCGCTGAGCTGTTCACCGAGGACAAGCCGGTCCTGTTCGCGTACCACTCCTATGCACACGACGTGCGTGGCCTGATCTTCGATCGCCCGAACCACGATAACTTCAACGTTCACGGCTACAAGGAGCAGGGCTCGACCACCACGCCGTTCGACATGGTCCGCGTCAACGACATCGATCGCTACGAGCTCGTTGCCGAGGCTCTGCGCATGATCGACGCCGAGAAGTACGCCGACAAGATCGACGAGCTCGAGGCCTTCCGTACCGAAGCCTTCAAGTTCGCGGTCGACAACGGCTACGATCACCCGGATTACACCGACTGGGTGTATTCGGATGTCAAGACCGACGTCCAGGGCGCCGTCACCGCCACCGCCGCCACCGCTGGCGACAACGAGTGATGACCGTCTGACCGACACGGTCAAGTAGTCCCAGAGGGCCCGGGGTACTCCCCCGGGCCCTCGTCGTATTCCGGCCTCGTAACCACCCGCCGACCAGTCAGAGGAAAAACAGGACAACACGACGCCGGATATGAATCGGCGCGGTTAGAATGGCTGTTGTGGTGTGAACGTAGTGGTCACACTGAAAAACGAACAAGGAGACATCGTGAGTCTTACCACCATCAGCATCCTCAGTCCCGAAGCCGCCAACGGCCGTAACGTCGTGGCCTACGGCGTCGTCCGCGCCTTGGCCGCCGCCAAGAAGACCGGCGTGTTCCGTCCGGCGGTCTGCAAGCACGAGACCTTCACCGACGTGCTGCTCGGAGCTTCGACCTCCGGCATCACCCGCGAACAGGCCACCGGCGTGTGCCCGCGCCGCGCGCGCGAGGACAAGGAGGGAGCCCGCCCCGACATCGTGGCCGCATACTCCGAGGCCGTGGCCGCCACCGCGCCGGAGGCGATGGTGATCGTAGGCACCGATCGTTCCGCCGTCAACGATCCCGACAGCTTCTCGTTCAACGCCGACGTGGCCGCCGACCTGGCCTCCCCCGTGTTCCTGGCCGTGTGCGCCATCGACCGCACGCCCGAACAGGTCAAGGCGACCGTGGACGCCTGCACAGCGATTGTGGCCAAGGCATGCACCACCGTGCTCGGCGTGTTCGTCACCGGCTGCCCGGACGACCAGGCCGATGCGGTCAAGGCCGCCGTGGCCGGCGACGTGCCGGTGTGGACCGTGCCCGCCGTGGAGTTCTCCGACGCCTCAGGCGCACAGGCCGCGGCCGCCGTCTTCGACGAGCATGTGCCCGCGGATGAGGTGCTGGCCGCGCTTGAGGCCCCGTTCACCGCCCCGGTTACGCCGTACGCCTTCCAGTACAGCCTGCTGGGCAAGGCCAAGGCCGATAAGAAGACCATCGTGCTGCCCGAAGGCGAGGAGGACCGCATCATCAAGGCGGCCGACTATCTGCTCGAGCGCGACATCGTAAACCTGATCATCGTCGGAGACAAGGACGCGATCTTGGCCCGCGGCAAGGAACTGGGGCTCAACTCGCTGGAGAAGGCCTCTTTCCAGGCCATGGACGACGAGGAGGTGCTCGTCCCGATGGTCGCCAAGCTGTGCGAGCTGCGCGCCAAGAAGGGCATGACCGAGGAGCAGGCCCGCAAGACGCTGACCGACGCCAGCTACTTCGGCACGATGCTGGTGGTGCTTGGCAAGGCCGACGGTCTGGTTTCCGGTTCCATCAACTCGACCGCCAACACCGTGCGCCCGGCGCTGCAGGTCATCAAGACCAAGCCCGGCCAGTCGCTGGTCTCCGGCGCGTTCCTCATGTGTTTCAAGGATCATGTGGCCGTGTTCGCCGACTGCGCGATCAATCTGAACCCGAACGCCGACCAGCTGGCCGACATCGCCATCCAGTCCGCCGAAACCGCCAAGGCCTTCGGCATCGACCCGAAGGTCGGCATGCTCTCCTACTCCACGCTGGGCTCGGGCAAGGGACCGGACGTGGATCTGGTGGAGGAAGCCACCGCCATCGTCAAGGAGAAGGCCCCCGATCTGGCCGTCGTCGGCTCGATCCAGTTCGACGCCGCCTGGTCGCCCACCGTGGCCGCCACCAAGGCCAAGGGCAACGATGTGGCCGGCCATGTCAACGTGTTCGTGTTCCCGAATCTGTGCGCCGGCAACATCGGGTACAAGGCCGTGCAGCGTTCCTCCGGCGCCATCGCCGTCGGCCCGGTGCTGCAGGGTCTGAACCGACCGGTCAACGACCTGTCCCGCGGCGCGCTGGTGCAGGACATCATCAACACTGTGGCCCTGACCGCCATCGAAGCGCAGTGAGCGCCGAGTCGTCAGTGCTTCGGAACGTCTAGACCCGGTACACACTGACCGGCGAAAGCCTCCCCATGATGGGGAGGCTTTCGCATAGTTCGTGCGCGCTGTTACGCGGTTTGTAGCATCAGGCGAGTACTCTAGGTAGAGGAAACCCCGTGTCCGCGGGATCAATGTAGACACACATGGAGGATGCCCCAATGGCGAAAACCGTCCTTGTTATCAACTCCGGCTCCAGCTCGATCAAGTACCAGCTGGTCGACCTGGAATCCGGCGAAGGTATTGCCTCCGGTCTCGTCGAGAAGATCGGCGAGCCGGTTGACGGCCATTACAAGCATGAGTACAACGGCGAGAAGCATGAGCTCGAAGAGCCCATCCACGACCACGAGCAGGGCCTGAAGCGCGTGCTCGGCTTCTTCGACGAGTATGGTCCCAAGCTCGCCGATGCCGGCATCGTGGCCGTTGGTCACCGCGTGGTCCAGGGCGGCTCGATCTTCCCGAACCCGGCGCTCGTGACCGACAAGACCATCAACCAGGTCAAGGATCTGGCCGTGCTCGCCCCGCTGCACAACGGCCCCGAGGCCGTTGGCGCCGAGGTCATGCGCGCCCTCCTGCCGGATGTCCCGCAGGTGTTCGTGTTCGATTCCTCCTTCTTCTTCCAGCTGCCGAAGGCCTCCAGCACCTACGCGCTGAACAAGGAGATCGCCGACCAGTACCACATCCGCCGCTACGGCGCCCACGGCACCAGCCACGAGTTCATCTCCTCCGTGGTTCCGGACGTCGTCGGCAAGCCGGCCGAAGGCCTCAAGCAGATCGTGCTGCACATCGGCAACGGCGCCTCCGCCTCCGCCGAAATCTCCGGCAAGCCGGTTGAGACCTCGATGGGCCTGACCCCGCTCGAGGGCCTGATGATGGGCGGCCGCACCGGTGACATCGATCCGGCTGTGGTCTTCCACCTGATTCGTAACGCCCATATGAACGTGGATGAGCTGGACGCCCTGTTCAACAAGCGCTCCGGCATGATGGGCATGACCGGCCACGGCGATCTGCGCGAGGTCCACAAGCTGGTCGAGGCCGGCGACGAGAACGCCAAGCTGGCCCTGGATGTCTACGTGCACCGCATCGTCGGCTACATCGGCAACTACACCGCCCAGATGGGTGGCGTGGATGTCATCACCTTCACCGCCGGCGTCGGCGAGAACGACGACATCGTCCGCAAGATGGTGTGCGACAAGCTCGCCCCGTTCGGCGTCAAGCTGGATGAGGAGAAGAACGCGACCCGTTCCAAGGAGCCGCGCATCATCTCCACCCCGGATTCCTCCGTCATCATCGCCGTCATCCCGACGAACGAGGAGCTTGCGATCGCCCGCAAGTCCGCCGCGATCGCCGAAGAGGGCAAGGATTCTTACGGCAACGTCTTCGCCAAGTGAGTGAAGGGCTGATTGCCTGAGCCAACAGAACAGGGGCTTCACGATTCGTTCGTGAAACCCCTGTTTTTCTTACCTGCGGCGGCTGTCATACGCACCCCGCCGCAACCAATGGCTCAGCCCAGCATCGCGGACCACAGACCCATGAAATCGGGAATGGTCTTGCGCGTGGTGGCCACATCGACCACCGCGGTATCCGGCACGGTCAGACCAATCATCGCAGCGAACGTGGCCATACGGTGATCCGCATAGGTCTCCATCACCGCGCCGTGCAACCGTTCGCGTGGCACCGGACGGATCTCGATGCCGTCCTCCAGTTCCTCAGCCTCGGCGCCGATTCTGCGGATCTCCGTCACCAACGCGGCCAAACGATTCGTTTCATGCCCACGCAGATGGGCGATGCCGACCAGTTGGGTCGGTGCATCGGCCAACGCGGCCAGCGCGGCGATACTCGGGGCGATCTCCCCCGCCGCAGACATATCGAAACGGCCCAAACCGCGGATCATGCCATCGCCCCACACCGTCAACGTCGCCGCGGCAGGAGCGTCTTCTCCTGTAGTGGCCTCGCTCCATGGCCTGCCATCCCACGTAATCTCGGCGCCCATGGTCTGCAGGATCCCCGGCAGCAGGCCTCCCGGCTGCGTCGTCTCACGCGGCCAGTATGGCACCGACACCGTTCCGCCCGCAATCAATGCGGCCCCTAGGAACGGCGCGGCATTCGACAGATCCGGCTCCACAACCACACGGTCCGGCAACTGGACCGGCCCCGGATGCACACGCCAGCGATGATGCTCCTCATCCACGTCCACGGCGGCACCGGCCGACTGCAGATCGGCGACCGTCATACGGATATGCGGAAGACTCGGCAGATGGTCGCCGGTGTGCTGCAGTTCCAATCCGCCGGGCAGGCGCGCACCAATCAGCAGCAGGCCGGAGATGAATTGGGAGGATCCGGACGCGTCGATGGACACCGTATGCGCCGGCGCGCCCGTCCCGTCGGATGCCGCGGGCGGGGTCAGCGTGAACGGCAGTCGCCCCGGCCCCCCGTGGTATTCGATGCGCGCGCCCAGCTGCTCCAGCCCCTCCAGAACCGGCTTCATCGGGCGCGCGTAGGCCTGTGCGTCGCCGTCGAACCGCACCGGCCCGTCGGCGAACATCGCCAGTCCGGGGACGAACCGCATCACCGTCCCGGCCAGGCCACAGTACACATCCACGTCGCCGGTGAACCGACCGGATGCTGGCGGTACGACACGCACCGTCGTCTCGTCATCCGGATTGACCTGCAACTCCACGCCCAGCGACCGCAACGCACCCATCATCAGATCCGTATCGCGCGAGCGCAGCAAGCCGACCAGCGTGACCGGACGCCGCCCCATCGCGGCCAAGATCAGATATCGGTTCGACAGCGACTTACTGCCGGGAACCGTGACGGTGGCGGACAAGGGTCGGGTGGCCAGCGGTGCGGGCCAGGGGTTCTGGAATTCACTCATAGTGTCCATCGTATCGGGGAACGGCGCCGATTCGGGGAAATTGCTTACCATGCGGAGCGATGCCCAGTCGACCGTCGGACTGATTGTCAGCGGTCGGACGCCACGCGGGATTCCAACGGTTCGTCCACGGTGTCCGCACCTTCCGCGGCCAGCTGCAGGTGAACGACCTGCTCCTGGATGCGGTCGGCCTCCAACGCGGCAATCTGCCGGCAGAACACGATGAACCATCCGAAGAACAGCATGCCCAGCAGCAGCTCCAGATTGGTCATCGAGGTGATGTCATACCGCCAGACAACCACCGCCGCCGTGCCGACGACCACAATCAGATCGGAGACCACATACATGGCTTTGGAGAACAGTGGCGCCAGCCATGGCAGTGCGAGCAGCAACACGGCGGTGATGCCCGGCAGGCTGAAGGCGAACGCGTTATGCGCAATCGGGTGCGGCGTCTGGCGGAAGCTGCCGATGCCGATGAAACAACAGCCGCACGCCGCCAGCAGCACCGACAGTATGGCCATGCGCACCCGGAACCACGGCATGTCCCTGCCGGGCCGGTCGAACCGCCGGCGATGCCACAGTTCGCGTTGCCGGTACGTGGTGACTAGCTCGGACACGGAGAAGTAGCTGATGACGATCACGCACAGCCCCGCCAGGATCAGCGTGGTGTTGAACATGGAGGCGGCGAACGTGGTGCGGTCGCCGAGTCGGGAGAAGTTGTTGACGAACCACCACGGGTCGTCGGTGGTCATGCCCGCTCCCCCGACGCCCGCAATGACGAAGAACGGCAGCAGCGCGGCGAGGGTTTTGGCGCGCATGGCCTGCGCCTGCACGAAGGTCAGGTAGCCGACGACGCCGGACAGCCCCGCGCATGCGCCGACCAGATAGCCCACGAACATCTGCGTGCCGATGATGCCGTTGGCGATGTTGAGGATCAGGAAGGAGGTCAGGAACGCGGTGGCCGCGTACACCACCGAAAGCGCAAGCGTCTCCCCGGCGCGGCGAATGGGGGCGAACCAGCCGTTGCGCAGGGTGAACGAGCTGGAGCCTTTGATGTATCCGCAACAGAACGAGACGACGCCGCAGGCTGCGACGATGCCGGCGCAGACGGTGAACAGTCGCTGGCTGATCTGCCAGATCGCAGGTGCCAGCGTCATGTACAGTGACATGGCCGTGCCGCCCAGAACCGCGCAGATCAGGCATGACACCAATCCCGCGGTCTCCGCTCTCTGGTGTCGTCCCATACCCGTGTGCTCCGTTTTCCGTACATCCGCTGTTCGTGCCTAGCGAGCGCACCGGTTATGCCAGGCACCCGCCAACTTGCACCATGATAGTCCATGCCCGACATTCCCGACAGGACCCCCGACGTGCCATCGCACGCTGAAGGATTCGGCCCGGTTCGCCAGGGTCCCTCTCCACCCGTTGGTCTTCTAGATGGTGCCGCCGATCGCCGCCTTGACGAGCGCGAGGCATTCGCGCAGGAGATTGTTGGGCAGGTACCACGGTGTGGAATGGGCCGGGATACCCCAGACATGCTCGATGCCAAGCCGTTCGGCCATGCGCATCGCGCGGAAGAGATGAAAATTGTTGGTCACGATGCCTATGCGCGCGTCATCGTCATCAATGAGTGCACGAGAGTTCTGCAGGTTCTCGACGGTGGTCTTCGACGCGGATTCGACGATGATGCGGTCGGCATCCACCCCGGCGCGTTCAAGCCAGCGTGCCATCGCCTCACCCTCGGGGCATGGTTCGTTGGGGCCCTGTCCGCCGGACACCACCACACGGGTGCGTGGGTTCTCGTCCAGATAATCCCGTGCGGCGACGAGCCTGTACCGCAGTACTTCGGACGGTTTGCCGGAGGGCCGCACCTGCGCGCCGAGCACGATCAGATAGTCAAGATCGCGTGGCGGCGTACGATACGCTTCGCGCATGATGACGGCGCTCATGATGGAGACGACGGCGATGCCGCAGATCGTCAGGCAGCACACCGCGGTGCGAATGCCGCGTACCACGTTGGAATCGGGCAATGCGAGCGCAAGCGCACCCGTGCCTCCGCATATGATGCCAAGGACGTACCACATCAGGAAAAACGCTGTTCCAGACCAGGTGAGCATGATGGTGGCCCCATAGACGATGCAGATGATGCCCACCACAAGTAGAAAGACTCCCATGACGCCGCCCCGCATGATTCAGCACTTCCCTTCACGTTCGCGCTTCGTAAAGCCCATTATCGCATAGGGCGTCGTGTCTGTCCTTGCTTCCTTGTCTTCAGCTATATGGTAACGGCACTCTGATCAATGCCTAGGTAGGTTCCGTCCTACCTGTGATCTCATCGGCCCTCGCAAGAGGGGCCGATTGCTTTCTGTTAAGACTGCTCGTTTCGTCTCAGTACCATGTTAAATCCCATGGTCCTGCAATTATTCGTCGAGCTGATCCTCGTATGACTGCCGCGCCAAACCCAGCACATAGTTGATATCATCTTCCGAAGAATCCGGATACAGGGTAACTTCGGTGCGGGTGCCGCCCCATCCCTGCACGGCCTTGTATTCGGCTAAGTTCCGTTCGTCGCGCAGATGCTCATACGGCATCACCAGGCCGATTACCAAGCGTCCTCTGCGGGGGATAACGGAGACGAACATCTGATTGTGATGGTAGCCGACGTACAGTTTGACCGGACGACGTTCGATATGCGGGTCCCAGGAACGGATGGTGCCATCTATGCGATGGAACAGCTCCGACAGCGGGCCATCGACAAGCTCAGGATGATCGTTTTCTATGGTGTACCCCGTCTGCTGCGACTTCGTGTTCTTGCCATGCTCGGAGTGGTATCGATCAATTGCGTCGGTGCTCGGTTGCGGAGCCCGCCAGATGGCCACCGCCCTACGCGCGAGGCGTTCACCACGCCGTTTGATTTCCTCCTCGTTCCAACAATCCAACTGTCCTAATCCCTCATTCAACCGCAACGGACTGAAGCGGAAGCCTTTCGCGCCGTCTCGTTTATCGCCGAAATCATGGTCACTCATCTCACTGTTGTAGCCGGTAAGAGTGAGGTTACCGAGCGTGTGAAGCCATGTCTTCTGCACGTTGCGCCAGTCGGGCCCGAGCACGTCGCGCCAGTTTTCGGAGAGTTCCGGGTTCTGAGGCATGATGTGCTCGATAGTGTAGTTGGTGACCTGCGCGCGTTCCTTAGCTCCGTCGTTCTCCAACTTGTCGAACAAATACATGCGACGTTTGAAATGATAGAGGTCGTTATGCTCCAGGGCCTGAATGAACTCCTCGTCAGAGGGAAACCTGCGGTAGTTCTCCATCAAAGCGAACTTCACCTCGATGTCCTCAAGATAATGACCGGGATCCTTACCCAGTCCCGAGGTGAATGTGGCGAAAGTCTTGTTTAACGAATTGGTCGGAATCATGCATACCGCACGACGGAACACATAGCTGATGACCAGTTCCACAATTCTCGCCATCGCCGTTGAATCGATTAATCCATCCTTGTAGTCACCATAGCATTCCAGCAGCATGGGACGACTGACCGTGGCCTGCAGATCGCGCAGCTCGTCAAACAGAACATGCAACCTCGGTTCGGTTTCGCGGCCCAGAGCCACAGACGCGAACCAATCGGACTTCTCATGCAAATCGACCACGAGATCACGAACAGAATGTCCCCTGGTACGCCAATCGTCGGCGTAGTCACGGAACGCGTCGTAGATCCGATCCAGACGCGGAATGTCGCGGGTGCACATGGTCAGGTAGTCGCGCATGAACTCATCGAACCGCTGCTCGTCCATATTGCCGAACAACTGCTCCATGGGCCTCCAATGCAACATGTACAGGTTTTCCTGCTCATCGTTGGGCAAATCCATGAGCACGTAGTTGCGGATCAGATCGGTTTGCGAGAGCTTCTTGCCGGTCGAGTTCATCGACTCAAAGACCAGCTGCGGATTATCCAGGCCGCGTGTCAGACGGATGTCAACCACTTTCAACCGGTCAAGCCCGCGACATACAACAGTCAAATCACAAGCGGGATCGTTCAGACGGTCTCTGAAAAACCCGTAGTTTTCCACTAAACGCGGCGAGGCGTTCGCCGGGTCGGGGTCCACGCCGTTCACGATCGAAATAAGCGTCTCCCTGTCACGTTGAGACAACAAAAGCTTGTACTTGCCCTCGCCCTCTTCGAACGGATCCATCAAATACCACGCACGAATCTTGTCCGGCTTGAACCCGTCGTATGCCATCAGCCAATCTCCTTCGGGCACACGGGACAAGCGCTCCGCCAGCGCAGTCAACAACAACGTGACCGTGGTCACCCTCTGCTGGCCATCGATAATCAGATTCGGCTGCTGGTTCGTGATTGACCCCTCAGCCTTCTCCACATACACAATCGAACCTGTGAAATGCTCTGCCGGACCATCCACACTACCTGCGCGAAGAATATCTTTCCACAGCTGGGCGCACTCCGGCTCACCCCACGAATACAGACGCTGATAGATCGGCACCACAAACTGACGGGACTTATGCAGCAGCTCCAACAGATTCGCGTCATCAGCCTTCATGCGAGTATCCCTTCAAATCGTGCCCAAAGTCTTGTGCCAATTCAGTTGTCCATCGTCGGGTCATTTTCAGTTGGTTGTTTGCATGGTGTCACCGAGTTGGGACATGTCGAGGTAACGTCCGACTTGACCATTCGTTGGTAGTGACGTATCTAGTGCATGCGCAGATCAGCATGAGCACGCTGTACTTAAGGCGATTGCTGAAGCAGAAGGTCTGCATACCTTTCAAATTGGTCTCAGGTTCGTGGGCGATTCGATATTGTCACCATGTTTCTACCATGAGTGGCGTTCAGTCTGTCCAAACATGAATTCCCACAGGTCAATGGATTGCTTTGTCTGTTCAGCCCAGTCGTATTCGTTGTTGTCGATAATCTCGTCCATTCCGTCCGCAAGCTTATTAATGATTTCCGGGCGATCGTATGACCCATCGGATTTAAGCGGTACGCTTACCGTTACCAAACGATACTCATCGATATTCATCATGGGATGACCATCAGGTTCTGCAACCATGAAATTATCACAGTATCCGTAACCATCGAAGTCTTTGCGAAAAAGACCAACTCCAGGTGACCCATCAATTAGATAGAAGCAAATCTGTACATCAACCATCGACATTTTAATCATATCCTTCTTCAAAATATCCATTAGTGTCATACAAGTCATATGACACGATGCTTCTTCACATCGTCTCCGCAAGCACTGCAAAGGCTCATTCATATAGAAGGCCTTTGGCACCAAGCGAAAAACAAGATTTTCAAAGTCGGGCTGACAGGATTTGAACCTGGAAAGTGATTTGTCAAGGACGTTTTATCCAAGTTTTATAATATCCTATGTAATCAGATTTACCGGACACCAATAATATGGAGTTTATCTCAGAAGTCATTGATAAATTTCATTTCGATGCAGATAAAATTTCATGTTATGATTAAATTTCTGAATTATTGAACTTGACAAAAACGAAACAAATGCATATAATGAACATTGTTCATATTGAGGTGATCGAATGAATACTATTGTCACATCGAAAGAGGAGATTTTGAAAGCCAGCCGGGAGTTGATTCGGCAACAGGGCTGGTCAGCGGTCAGCATTCGTTCTGTTGCCGCCGCCTGTGGCGTATCTGTGGGGTCGATCTACAACTATTTTGATTCCAAAGCGGCGCTGGTAGGGGCCACGGTAGAAAGCGTGTGGTGTGAGATTTTTCACCGCCCGGAAGACGGAGCCGTGTTTCAAGACACGCAGGCCTGTATTACCTGGATGTACGGGAGAATGGAATACGGCTGCAAACAGTATCCCGGCTTCTTCACCCTTCACTCTCTGGGATTCATGCGGGAGGATAAGCCAGATGGAAAACGGCGGATGCAGCAGACCTGGCGGCATATTTTAGAGGGGCTGTGTTCCGTCCTGAAACGGGACAGAAAAGTTCGCCCGGATGCGTTCGCCGAACAGTTTACAGCGGAGAAATTCGCGGATGTCTTGTTTTCCCTGATGCTGTCTGCTTTGCTGCGTCAAGATTATGACCCAAGTGCTGTGCTGGAAATCGTCCGTAGAACCCTTTATTAAAATTCCCACCTTACAGTGGGAATTTTCTATCCCGGAAAATGAACACTGTTCAATTAAAGGAGGCAATCTATGAAAGTAAAACGCAACACCCTGCTGCTCCTCGCGTGCTTGGTGTGGAGCGCGGCAGGCTTTAACATCCTACGCATAGGACTGATCTCATACCCGCCTTATCGGTCCGTGCTGAATTTTCTGTTGTCTATCCTGGTTTTTGCTGTGTTTCAGAAATTCATCTTTGGAAAGCTGGTAAAAAAGCATACAACCAGAATCCGTTCGTATGAGGAAGAACGGCATTTCTTCTTGAAATTTTTTGATGGAAAAGCCTTCGCTATCATGGCGGTGATGATGTCCGGCGGGATTGGTCTGCGGGTAAGCGGATTAGCCCCGGAGCGGTTTATTGCCGTCTTTTATACCGGCCTGGGCGCCTCTCTTTTGCTGGCCGGATTACTATTTGGCTGTAACTTTGGAAAAGCTGTGCTGGCCGATGCCAAAGTTCAAAATAAAATGGATCATAAAGGAGAATAAGTTATGCAAGCAATCGTAGAAACCTTGTTCGATGCGGTCTATCTGATTTCGGTCATTACCATCGGTGTGCTGATGATTCGAGGAAGCAAGGGAAACAGCCAGTTTAAGTTGTTTGGCTGGATGGCTGTGGTGCTGGGGGCGGGAGATTCCTTCCACCTGATTCCCCGTGCTTTGGCGCTGTGTACCACTGGTCTGGAGAATTATACCATCCCCCTGGGACTGGGCAAATGGATCACCTCAGTCACCATGACCATTTTCTATGTACTGCTTTACTATGTGTGGCGGCAGCGGTATCAGGTCAAAGGGCAAGGTGGTCTGACTGCTGCTGTATATGCTCTGGCCGGTGTGCGGATTGCTCTGTGTATGATGCCGCAGAACCAGTGGCTCAGCGCGTCCGCGCCTCTCTCCTGGGGTATCTACCGCAACATTCCCTTTGCTCTGCTTGGGCTTCTGGTAATCGTGCTGTTCTATCGCAGTGCAAAAGAGCGTGAAGATCGTGCGTTCCGCTGGATGTGGTTGACCATCGTGCTGAGCTTTGGCTTCTATATCCCGGTGGTGCTGTGGGCGGATACCATTCCCATGATTGGAATGCTCATGATCCCCAAGACCTGCGCTTATGTGTGGACCGTGCTGATCGGTTACTTTGCCATGAAAAAAGAGTGAAATTCGATGCTTTAATTCTATCCAGCAGTACTCGCATACTCGTGGCGCGCTGACCTCTCACCATGTCGCCTGTCGGCGGGTATTCTATGTGACGGCGCATGTACGCGTGAGAACGACGCACACGGCGTTCGTTCGGTGCGATATATGTACAGCAGCGACATGATGTCGGCGGATGGGAAGCGTACGGCTCTGTATCTCGGAAATACCGATGTGCTTTTCTTAGAGCAAGATCTCCTGATTAATCGC
>NZ_DGVO01000003.1:392-122862 GCF_002394995.1 Bifidobacterium sp. UBA4282 | reverse complement strand
ACTACGAGCTGGGCCGCCACGATCCGCACACGTTCTACAACGGCGAGCGCAGCGCAAACGGCGAACTCGTCGGCGTCAATCGTCCGGAGACGATCACGCTGCAGCCGGATGGCCGGGTGACCAGCGGCGGCGTGGTCTCGTTCTTCGACACTCCGGACGCGAACCTGCCGCGGTCGACGGACGGTCCGGCCGTGTGCGGCACCTGGCGGATGCTGGGCGCCTGCGGGGCGACGGGCGTGCGCTGCTGCAACGCGGACATGGCGATCACGCTCGACGGCGTGACCTATACGGGTGTGTTCGCGGAGCTGCCGCGCGAGACGGACGGCCGCCGAACGCTGACGTTCTGCGCGATCGGCGGCAACCGGACCATCTGGGCCTCACGGCCGTAGACCGTGTTTCCGGACATTCGCGCGACTCCACCCCGCGGGTAGGTCACCGCAAACATCCGGAAACACGCCCGGCCTGTGCGGACTCTGATGCAACGTGACTCTGATCTAACGCAAGAAACGGCGTTATTCCAAGGTTCTGGATGATGTGTCAGGGTCACGATATGTCAGAGTCCGCACAGGCCGGGCGCGTCGGAATGGGTCTCAGCCCTTGGCCGCCTCTCCTTCCGGGAAGATGATCTTGTAGATTGGGAAGTAGATCACCATCTGCACGCCACCGTTGACCACGGTGATCAGGATGTTGTACACGGCCGGCGGCACCAGGGCCTTCAGCCACGGCACATACAGACCCATCAGGAAACTGCACACCACGGTGATCAGCACGAAGGCGATCACGTACCACAGTATCTGGTACCAGATGTTGCCGTGCGATTTGAACGTGATGTTCCGCTGCATCGGGAAGTTGACGCACTGCGCGATGAACAGGGTGATCGCGAACGCGGCGAAGTAGCCCATGCCGCCGGTCTCGTCGCCGGTCACCGGATAGTCGAACACGTAGGTGTCCACCGGCCCCAGCTGGATATGGCCGATCTGCGCGGGGATCGAGCACCAGTCGGTGAACCGGTAGAACAGCCCCGGCAGGAACGTGAGCAGCACGTACTGCAGCACTGTGACGAACAGCGAGAACGCATAGAACATCACGAACTGTGCGATGAGCTTGTGCTGGGCCGCGAACCGCGCCCACCACGCGCCGATGGCGGAGGGGGCCCGCCCGGAAGCGGGTGCCGCGGTTATCCGATGGTCCGGATCGCCGTCGGCGACAGGGGCACAGTCGTCGGCCGACCGGGAGGGTTTGCCATGATCGTTCATATCGTTCCTTCCTTATCAATGGCTCAACGGCCCGGCGGGTATGCCGGACGCCATCGAGCCGTCGGCGGTCAGCGGACGGGAATGACCAGTGCGGTCGAATGGCTGCCGTCGGTCGCAGTCAGCGTGATGGATGCGGGAATGGTACCGTCCTCCGCACGCGGAGCCTCCACCACGGCAAGCGCTTCACCGTAGTAGGTGCCGGTTTCGTTGGCGACGAACGAGTCCGGATTGAACGGGGCCGCGCACCCCAATCCGGCCAGCCGCCCGCCGTCCACCGTGACCGTGATGCGGCCTCGTTCCAACGGTTTGGTGATGCCGTTGGCATCCGTGTACCGCAACCGCACGAAGCCCAGCCGACCGGGATGGACCGCGATATCGTCGCAGTCTACGGCAGCCGCCTCCGCCCCGAATCCGCCGAACGCGGCCGTGGTCAGCATGCCGTTGACCGATTCGATCTCGGCGGTCAGGACGGTCTGCTCGTCGGCGGAAACCAGCCGACGCCGTCCGATCTCGCGCCCCGATTCGGCATAGGACACGGCCTCCAGCACGCCGGGCTCGTAGGCGCACGAGAACCGGGCGATGCAATCGTGGCGCATGGCCTTGCGGCCGATCTCGCGCCCGTTGAGCACCAGCGCCACCATCGCGGCGCGCGCATACACCTCGACGTTCGCCTTGCGTCCCTCGCATCCGTTCCAGCTCCACGAGTCGATGGCGTTGGACATCTTCCACGCGGACGGCGAATGCCTGTCGCCGGTGTGGTTGACCGGGCACACGGCCAGGTACGGGCCGTTGTCCGCCTCAAGCGCCACCCGGGTGTACAGGGCCTCGCCCAACGGGCGGCCGGTCAGGTCCAGTCGCCCCGAGCCGGCGGTCAGCCAGCCGAATCCGCTGAACCGCGGCGCGTAGTCCTCGTACTCCCACGAACCGACGCCGGCCTCGCCCAGATAGTCGATGCCGGCCCACACGAAGTCGCCGACAAGGCGTGGCTCGCGCTTGGCCAGCTCACGGAAGAGGTACGCGTCGGAGCAGAACGTCTCCGATCCGAGAATGAGCCGGTGCGGGTACGCCTTGAGGTCATGCCTGTACCGTTTGATGCCGTAGTTGTAGCCGGCCATGTCCATCGCGGCGAAGGCGTCGCGCGTCTTCCAGTCGCAGAACGGTAGCGTGGCACCGGTTTTCATGAAGTCGGCGCCGAGCATGCCCGCCATGTTGTTGAAGAACTCGCTGCCGACGGCCTTGTGCTTCTTCTGCGATTCCCCGGCGGCGCGCCGCTTCTCGGCTTCGGCGGCCTCCTTGGCGGCCTTGTCGTCCGAGTAGACGCCCATGCCGATCGAGCTGAGGAAGTTGAAGAAGATGTTGACGCCGCAGGTCACGGGGCGGGTCGGGTCCAACCCGTGCAGGTGGTCGGTCATCGCCTGCGTCAGCGCGATGCCCCTGGGCTGGGCCGTCTCGCTGACCTCGTTGCCGGTGGAGTACAGGACCACGCTCGGATGGCTGCGGTCCTTGCGCACCATGTCATTCAGGTCGCGCCGCCACCAGTCGTTGAAATAGTCCACGTAATCGTGCTGGGTCTTGTGGATGTACCAGTGGTCGATGTATTCGTCCATCACCAGCACGCCGAGCCGGTCGCACACGTCGAGCAGCGCGCGGGAGCACGGGTTGTGCGCCGAACGGACCGCGTTGTATCCACAGGCCTTGAGCAGTCGCACCTTGCGTTCGACGGCGTCCGCGTACGCGCAGACGCCGAGCACGCCGTTGTCGTGGTGGATGCACGCGCCCTGGATGATGACGCGACGATCGTTGAGTAGCAGGCCGTCGTCGCCCCAGGCCAGCATGCGCACGCCGAATGTCGTCTCCGATTCGTCGCGGGAACCGTCGTCGCCGGCGAACCGCACGACGCAGCGGTACAGGTTCGGATGATCGCAGTCCCACAGCGCCGCATCCGGCACCTCGATGCGCGCGACGGCGACCGCGCTCGCGCCGGCGTCGAGGGCGGCCGCGAGCGCCCCCTGCGGCACGACGTCGGCTTCGCCGCCCTGCCCGGTCGGCTGGATATCGCGGGTCACGGCCTGCGCGCTGGCGACGACGGCGCCCGAGGCGTCAATGATGTCGATGGCGACCGTGCCCGATGCGGTGGTCTCGACACTCGCTTCGATCACGGCGTCGGCTTTGACGGCATCGGCCGGACCGTCCGCGGGCAACGGGGTCGCCGACACCGTCCGCACCACGATGCCGTCGGGGAGGATATGCCCGGCGTCACCCGCCCACAACGTGACCGGCCGGTAGATGCCGGCGCCGGAATACCAACGGGAGTTGGGCTGGTCGGCGTTGCGGGCGACGACGCGGATTTCGTGCGGTTCGCCGGCGGCCAGCGCGTCGGTCACGTCGACGCGGAAATTCGTGTAGCCGTAGGGGCGGAAGGCGAGCTGCACCCCGTCCACCCACACCTCGGCATTGTGGTAGACGCCTTCGAACTCAAGCAGCAGTCGCCTGCCGGCCAGCTCGGGGCCGGGCGCATAGGTCTTGACGTATTCGTAGTCGCGGCCGTCGAACCAGCCGGTGTTGACGCCGCCCGGGGCGTCCTCATGGCGCGGTTCGCCGATCATGGCGTCATGCGGCAGGCGTACGGCCGTGAACGATTCGTCCGCATCCAGATGGCGGTAGGACCATCCGTCGTTGAAATCAATGGCTTGCATGGGAGGTTCCTTCGGGTTGTCTGGGCTTTGGCAGGGGTGTTCCGCCACGTGATCCGTTCCGACCGGGCGACACGCAGGATGATGGCGCACCTCATACCGAGGCCTGCCACCATCTCGCGTGTCCCGCCGATGGCGGCCAACCTCCAGGGGTGGTCTGCCGCCATCCGGCATGTCGGCTCCGGTCGGTGCGGGAACGGCGGCGTCAGGCCGCGGCCGGCTCGACGACGATCGTCGCGCGCTCCACGCGACTGGCGGCGAACGCCTCGACGATCAGCGCGATATCCGCCAGCAGGTAGCAGACCACGCCCGCGATCGAGATGTGCAGCGCGTCCGCCTCGGCCGCCGGATAGTTGACCGGGATGAAGTACACATCCGCGGCGAGCGTGACGCGGGCCATCACGAACAGGGCGATGGAGGCGGCCAGCAGCGCCGAGGCGCCGACGACGCACAGGTCGCGCACGACGGCGGGCAGCCGCGATCCCAAGGCGATGTCGACGACCAGCGCGGCCACGGCCACGACCGTGAGCACGATCGGCAGCACGTTCATCGCCGTGCCGGCCAGATACCCGGTGGTGCTGGTCACGATGTAGACGGCGAGGCCGGCCACGGCCAGTACGAGGGCGATGATCTCCCTCAGCGAGGCCTTCACGTTGATCTGTGCCATGTCAGTTCCTTCCCTTGCCGGTGGACTTGCCACCCTTGACCGTGGCCACGGCGTATCCGCCCAGGCCGACGGCGATGACGAGCGCGGCCACCACGATCGCCGCGATGTAGCCCGCACGCCACGACGTCATGACGTTGACGGTGCGCGTGCTGGAGTTCACGCCGTTGAGCGCGGCCGAGTTGGCCAGCGCGTACAGCGCGTAGTGCAGGTTGTCCTTGATGGCCAACAGCACATCGCGGTCGCCGCTCAGGCCTTCCGGAGTCCAGTAGTCGATGCCCTGCGGGCCGAAGCCGCAGAACGCGGTGGTGCCGGCGAGCGTGGACTCCTTCGGCGCGGCCTTGAGCGAGATGGATGTGAAGTCGGTGACGTTGTAGCCCTTGAAGCCCCACTCGCCGCGCAGGATGTCGACCATGACCGCGGCGTTCGCACTCGGGGCCACGGCACCGATGCGGTTGTACGAGGTCATCGTGCCCAACGCGCCCTCGGTGTAGGCCTCGGCGTACGCGTCGTCGTCGCGGAACGAGGCGGGCTTGCCCTTGGCCTCGAACGCCTGCTGGAACGTGCGCAGCTCGACCTCACGCGCCTTCTGCTCGTTCATGAACACGGCGATGCCGGAGCGGTTGATCTCCTGATCGTTGAACGCGAAGTGCTTGACGTTGACCAACGTGCCCTTGGACTGGGCGCCCTGGGTGACCGCGCTGCCGGTGTAGCCGGACAGGATCGGGTCCTCGGAGTAGTACTCCACGCCGCGGGAGTTGTAGGCGTGGCGATGCGTGTTCATGGCCGGGCCGATCATGATCGGCAGGTTCAGCACCAGCGTGCTCTCGCCGAGGATGATCTCGCCGTTCTCATAGGCGAGCTCCTTGTTCCAGCTGTACGCCAGGTTGACCGGGGACGGGGCCACACGGGTGCCGTAGTTGTAGTTCTCGGCGTCGGCGTACGGCTGGCCCTGATATTGGCCTTCGGTCAGGTAGTGCGAGTCGGAGCCGCCGGGGCCGTCGTCCGAGGTCATCTCCGGCAGGCCGATCGACTCCATGCCGCCGATGGCGTGGAAGGCGTTCGCGGCGAAGTCGAGGTACTCCTGCAGCGTGACCTTGTCAATGAGTTCCGACCAACGCTCGTCGTCGAAGTCGGCGCCCTTCATGTCGTTGATGGTCAGGGCGCTGGAGGTGTCGCCGAAGACGATGTCGGAGGTGTCCTCGTCGGTTTCCAGTTCGATGAAGTCGTTGCCGAGCAGTTCGGCGACGCGGCCGGATGCGGTCAGTCCCTCGTAGGTGGTCGGGAATGTGCCGTTCCAGTCGGCGCGGGTCAGGTAGGTCACCGTGCCGGGTTCGAACGCGTTGTAGTCCATCGCGTAGTCGCCCTCGGACAGCTTGTTGGTAATCTGGGTGCCGTTGTCGCTCACGGAGAAGGTGTCGGCATCCACGTCGCCCTCCCAGGTCCACTGGTAGGTCTTGGCGGTGTCGCCGGCGGCGGTCATGCCGTCGGATTCGGCGTGACCCTGGGCGGCGAGCACGTTGTTGAGCGCGTCGTGCGCGTCGGAGCCGATGGCGAAGTAGTAGTCGCCCGGATCCACGATGTAGGTCTGCGCGCCGTTGGCGTCATAGCTGGCCAGGTTCGCCATGTCCACGTCGATGGTGATGGTCTGGGATTCGCCCGGTTCCAGCAGGCCGGTCTTCTCGTAGTTCATCAGCTGGATGGCGGCCTTCTCCACGCCGTTCTCACGATCGTACTCGGTGTACGGGGCGGAGGCGTACAGCTGGATGACGGACTTGCCGGCCACGTCGCCCGTGTTGGTCACGGTCACGGTGGCGGTGGCGGACTGCTTGTCGCCGGTCATCTCCACCGAGTCGAGCGTCTGGTCGAACGCGGTGTAGCTCAGGCCGTAGCCGAACGGGTACACGACCTCGTTGGCGTAGTCCCACGTGCCGTCCGTGGTGGCCACGGTGCCGTCGGCGTTCGCATAGGTGCCGGCCGAGGCCTCCTCACCACCGTTGCCCATCACGATGTCCGCATACCGGGTCTCGTAGTACCGGTAGCCGGTGTAGATGCCCTCGGATTCGATGAGATAGGAGTTCACGGCCGCGTCCTCGGAGAAGTCGGCCGCATTCGACCACGGGATGTTGCCGTAGTTCTGCATGGCCGGGGCCACGGCGCTGTTCTTGGCGAACAGGTCACCGAGCGCGCCGGAGGGGTTGACGGTGCCGTTGAGCGTATCGGCCACGCCGTAGAAGCCGTAGGCGCCCGGGTAGCCGATCCACATGATCGCGTCGATGTCCGAATCCTCCTCCAGATTGGCGATCTCCATCGGGTTGACGGCGTTGACGAGCACGATGACGGTGTCGAAGTTGGCCTTGGCCTCCTCGACCAGCGCCATCTCCTCGTCGGACAGGCTCAGGATATTGCCGGTCACGGTGTGCACGCCGTCGGCCAGACCGGCCTCGCCCGGATAGTAGCCGTCGCCGTTCTCGCCGGCCGGACGGCCGACCACCACGATGGCCGCGTCGTTGTACTCGCCGTACTGCGAGGCGTAGTCGGGGTTGAGCTGGGCCAGCTCGTCCAGCGTCAGCTCGCACGGATCGTTGTACTTGGTGATATCCGCATACTCGGGGATGACGCCGCTGCCGAACTGCGGGGTCGACCACTCCTTGTCCGCGAAGTAGGCCTCGTACGCGGCCAGCATCGAGGGGTTGAGCTGGAAGCCCTTCTCGGCGAACGCGTCCGCGATCTCAACGGTCGAGTAGCCGTCGGTGATCGAGCCGCCGGAGCTGCCGTAGACCGGCGCGTAGCTGCGCACGCCGAACATCGTGATCTTCGCGTCCTTGGCGATCGGCAGCGCGTCGTTCTCGTTCTTCAGCAGGACGTTGGTCTCCTCGCCCTCCTTGAGCGCGAACTCCTTGAAACCGTTGTACGCCTCCTCGGCCGTCTTGAATTCCGACTGGTAGGTCCAGGTGTCCTCGTCGTTGTCCGAGGCCTCGGTGACGGTCTGCTGGCTGCGTGTACCGAGGAAGGCATCGACCGAGGTGCGGTACATCTCCAGCGTCAGGCTTGCGATGATGGCGATGGACAGCAGCAGCGCGCCCACCGTCGTCAACCCTCTCCAGATGTTTGTTCGTTTGAACATCTATCCTCCTTGATTCTCTGGTCCGGACGCATCCCATCCGCCACGACGGGACGCAGGTCCGGGGAAATCCGAAGAGACTCCCTATGTTCCAGAATCCGCGGGGAACGACGCATATTCAACGCCCGCTGCGCAACCAGCGGTTTTTCCGCATCGAACGGCATGTCATCGGCGCGCGTCAGGTGGCGCACGCAGCGTCGTCAGTCCAGGTTGAGCGGAATGAGCGCCGTCAGCCGAAACACACCCCCGTCCGCGTCGATGGCCATCGTGCCGCCGTAGCGTTCCACGATCATCCGGATCGAGCGCACACCGAACCCGTGATAGCGGTCGTCGCCCTTGGTGGTGCGCGGCAGGCCATCACTGAAATCAAGATGACCGGCGTATGGGTTCTCCACACGGATGGCGAGCATGCCGCGGCGGCAACGCACATCCATATCGATATACCGCCCGGCATCGTCGGCCATGCCGTCATTCGCCTCGATGGCGTTATCAATGGCGTTGCCGAACAGCGCATAGATATCGGTCGGACGCATGAAGGAGAGCGGACGGCCGTCGACCATCCGATTGAATGGGATATGGCGGCGTTCGCAGGTCAACGCCTTCTGCTTGAGGAGCACGTCCAGCGCCTCGTTGCCGGTGCGCACCGACGAGTCATAGATGTCGACCAGGCCATTCAGCTCCTCAATCTCATCGGGATCGATGCGGTCACCGAATGCGGCAAGCTGTTTCTTCAGATCATGGGTTTTGACGTTAATCAGGTCGATGGTCTCCTTGGACTGCTCCATCTGCGCCTTCTGCTGTTCCAGCAGCCGCTGCAGCACATTCGAGTCCTCCTCGGCACGCTCACGGTCCACGATCTCGCGCAGAAGCGCGAGCAGGAACACGCAGTTGACCAGATCGAACAGGGCGAACACCGTATAGGTGCTGCCCGTCAGATCGTCCGCAGCCAACGTATTGAACACATTGGTGAACACACTGACGCACAGCGACATGCCCGCCAGCAACGGCAGGATCAGGCCATAGCCCAGGTTCTCCACACGTCTGCCGCGTAGGGGCCTGACGAACGCCGCATACCCAATCGCATACATCGGCACCAACAGCACGGGGTAGGCGTAATCCACCCACGACTCTGGCGTACCGCCGAACACATGCAGCGCGGCGGCCATCAGTCGCCCGCCGCGGAACGCGAAATGCTGCAGCGTACCCGCCGCAACCATGTAGAACAACGCCTGCGACCATCGCACATCCACGCACCAGTGCAGCAACACGGCCGACGCCGCGAAGTACACCATGTACTGGGCGATCAGCGTCCACGTGTTCTCCGGTATCACGGCATTCCACGCCACAGACAGGCATACCAGCGCGATCAGCGCCACCGGCACACGGACGGCTGCATGCCGCCGCCGATCCAGCCACCCGGTGAATAACACGGCGGCAACCATGAGTTCGAGCATGAACCCGTTGTCGTCGAAGAACATCACCGCCGACCGGACAAGGTCGGACCAGTTACAGGACATTGCCGACCCCCATTGCGCGGGTCAGCCCCTCCATGAACGTCTTCCTGAACGCGCGTCCGATCGGCAGCTCGGTGCCGTCCGCCATCAGCAGCGTGGAACCACGCACCTCACGGATATGGCGGGCGTTGACCAGGAACGCCTTCGCGCACCGCAGGAACCCCTTATCCCCCAACCGTTCCTGCGCCTCGGCCAGCGTGCCCGAACCGTGGACCACGCCGGATTCGGTGTGCAGGATCAGGTTGTGGCCGCGCACCTCGAGATACTCGATCTCGCGCAGCAGCAGGCGCACGGTGCCTCCCTGCTGGCTGACGACGATGGCGTCCGACTCGTGCTCGCACAGCCGTACCGCACGCTTGAGCTTGCGTTCGAAATCCGGATAGGAGAACGGTTTGACGATGTAGTCGAGCGCGTCCACCTCATAGCCCTTGGCTGCGAACTGGGCCATGTTCGTCACGAAGATCAGCACCACCTGCTCGTCGATCTCGCGCAGCCGGCGGGCGGCCTCCATGCCGTTCATATTCGGCATCTCGATGTCCATGAACACAAGGTCATAGGACGGCTTATACCCTTCAAGGAAGCTCGTCGCCTCCACGAAGCGGGTCACGTTGAACCGCACGCCGTCGGTGCCGGTGTACTGGCCCAGACAGGCCTGCAGCTTCGTCGCCGCCGCATCGTCATCCTCGACGATCGCCACATTCAGCATCACCGACCTCCTTCCGGCCCACACCCTCCCACTATAACGGCTGGCGGCGGGCACGGGACCGGCCGGCAGGCAGGACGCGCACGGACGGGACTATGTGTCACCGGGACAGTCCTGTTGAACGGTATGCGCAAAGGACCCCTTCCCCGCGCAATAGTCAACAGTTGAAAAGACGACCCTGTCGAAAAAGTCGCGGAAAACGGGCGATTTCCACAGCCTATTCAACAGTTGAACAAGCTGTACTGTGCAAAACCTTGCGCGGAACGGCCGTTCCCTGCAGGGTTCTACACAGTACCAACAAGTCAACAGTTGAGAAAGCGGCCGTCGTCACTCGGCGGCGAGCTCGCGCCGCTCCTTGAGCAGGAACGAGAGCGCCAGCAGGACCACGATCAGCACGATGGCGAAGACGTAGCCGTAGCGGGCGCCGTCCACGAAGCCCTGCGCCGGGTCGGTGCCGCCGGCGGCCTCGTAATTGGTCTGGCCGAGGGTGAGCAGGCAGGTGGCCACGGACGTGCCGATGGCGCCGACGACCTGCTGCATCGTGTTGAGGATGGTGGAGCCGTCGGCCGCGAGTTCGCGCGGCAGACCCTTGAGGGCCGCGGACTGCACGGACTGCTGCATGAACGGGATGCCGACCATGATGACGATGTGCGCGAACACGAAGAACGCCGGCGCCGTGCCGGTGCCGATCATCAGGAACAGCACGCCGCCGATGATGGCGATGACGGCGCCGATGCGGGCCAGGATGGTCGCGCCGTGACGGTCGTACAGGCGGCCGGCCGCAAACGAGCAGATCGCGTTGATCACGCCGCCGGCGAGCATCAGCATGCCGGCCACGGTGGTGTCAAGCCCCAGACCGCGCTGGAGTTCCTGCGGGGCCAGGTACATGACGGCCAGCGTGCAGGCGAACGAGCAGGTGACCATGATGGCCGGGATGCGGAATTCGGCGATGCCGAGCGTACGCAGCTCCAGCAGCGGGGTGTCGACGTGCAGCTGGCGGTAGACGTAGAGCGCCAGCACCGCGATGCCGATGACGAGCAACGCGATGACCAGCGGGCTGAAGCCCATGTCGGCGACCAGGCTCACGCCGGCGACCAGGCAGCCGAAGCCGATGACCGAGCTGATGACGGACAACGCATCGACCTTCGGCCGTGTGGTGTCGATCGGGGTGACGAAGAATGCGGCGGTGCAGACCATGGCCACGGCGGCCACGACCGCGAACAGCACGAAGATCGCACGCCAGGAGAACGCACCGATCAGCACGCCGGCCAGGGTCGGACCGATGACCGGGGCGAACATGATGACCAGACCGGCCACGCCGTTGGCGGCGCCGATCTGCTGCGGCGGGAACACGCGCATAATCGCGGCGTACATCGTCGGCAGTACGACGCCGGTGCCGACGCCTTGCAGGATGCGGCCGAACAGCAACAGCGCGAACGTCGGGGCGGCAGCGGAGATCACCGCACCGATCAGGAAGCAGCCAAGGGCGACCATCACCAGGGTCTTGGCCTTGACCCACTTGAGCAGGAAACCGACGCACGGCAGCACGATGCCGATGGCCAGCATGTAGCCGACAACCATCCACTGCGCGGTGCCGGCGGTGATGGCGAAGGTGTCGCACAACGCGGGCAGCGCGATATTCATCGACGTCTCGGACAGCATGCCAAGGAACGCGCCGATATACAAACCGATCATGAGCCTGTGGGGATTCGCGAATGCGTTTCGTTCAGACACGGGCGGCATAAACCTCTCTCTCATTCTGGCCTTCCGGGCCATGGACAACGGGAATGCTTATGCGGCAGGCGGCGACGCGTCCGCCGACGGTGATCGGCGGCCACCGTCGGCCCGGCAAAGAAAAACCGCATGCCCTCTTGGGATCAACCGGCGCGAGGTCCGGTACGACAAGAAGTCATGCGGTTTTCGAAAGTCAGCGGTTACCGTAACACGAAGACACCGTGCTTCGTAAGTCGCGCGTGTCGCGGGACGCATGCAAAAGCGCCCGGCCGCGCAATGGCGACCGGGCGGGACAGGCCAAGGAGGAAGCCTGCGTGCGGAATCAGGCGGCGTTATGGCGTCAGCCGCCCGAGCCGAGAACCGTCAATGGAAGATCCGCGGCAGGAAGTTGTAAAGCGCGAGATGCCAGTTGCCGGCCGAGTGGTACCGCATCGGGAAGATGTCGAACTCAGTGTTCACGCCGGCTTCCAGTCTCGGTTCGATGGACAGCAGCGTACGGTAGTCCTCGATCTGCCCGGGTAGGGCGAAGTCGAAGGTGCCGCTCGTCACATAGAGATAATTGATCGGATAGTCCTTGAACGCGTCCGATTGGATCGTCTCACGGAAGTAGTCCGCAGAGGTCCGGCTGCCGCTGAATGTGCCGAACCAGGAGAACCAGTCCAGGCTCCCGCAGATCGCCGAATGGTAGGTGGTCACGGCGCCGCGGGAAAGCCCGGCGAAGGCGCGGTGGTCGCGGCTGGCTTCGAAACCGACGGCGTCGGCCGTCTCGGCATACGTGGAGTATCTCGATTCGATGATCGGCATCAGATCGTTGCGCAGCTCCTCCTTGAAGGAGTACGTCAACGGGTCCAAACCATCGGCGCAGTCATCCTCCACATAGAACGTCGGGGTCACGATGATCATCGGTTCGATGGCACCCGTTTCGATCATCCTGTCGACCATGGTTTTGTTCTCGGGATGGGTGACGAACCAATACGCCTCGTCGTCCCCGGTGCCGTGCATCAGGTACAGGATGTCGTACTGCCGCGACTCATCGTAGCCGTACGGCAGGTATACGTATGCGGCCTTGGTGACGACACGTTCGTCGGTGGCGTACGCCTTCGTCTCGTATTCCACGCGTTCGAGCGTGCCCTCCTGCTCGGCCGGCGTCGAGAAGACCGCAGGCACGTCCCAGATCTCGGTCTGCACAGTGGTATGGGAGCGGGCGATCGCCGCACCACCCTGCCAGACGGCGAGCGAGACGACCACAATGGCGGCGATGGCGGCGAGTACGCCCCCGCCTGCCTTGACCGGCACCCGCCGGAACCGGATTTGCACCGCGGTTCCGGCGACCGCGCCGATCAGGGCAATCGCAGCTTGGACAAACATCTCAGCGTTGAACATCGTCGTCTCGGCGTAGTTCATCGTGCAACCAAGCACAATGCCGGCCACGCCCGGCGCCACCAGCACCGCCGGCAGATTGGAACGCACCGCCAGCACGCCGGAGAGCACGAACAGCAGCTCGACGACCATGATGGTGGCGATCGGCCACATTCGGCCCAAGGCCGCATACCGAATCAGGTCGAACACGGCGATCACGGCGAACCCTGCCGTCGCCGCGGCGCAGATCGCTTCCACCGGGTGCCTGACCACCGTCTGACGAAGTTCACGCATCGTCTACTCCTTTGCAGGCTCTCCAGCAGACGCGGGCCGGACGACGGTCGCCACCGCCGCGGCGATGACCGTCACGCCCAGCAGAACCGCGCTGACGATGTAGGAGGTGCTCAATCCCTCCACGTTCATCTTCGAAAGGATGTCATACCCTTCGTCGAACGCACGGTCCACAAACACGGACGCAGCGGCCAATGCGGCCACGAAGGGCGCGTATTCGAGGAACGGGAGCTTTGCCGCGAACGCGCAGACCAGTTCGAGCGCGGCGCAGACGATCAGCAGTCCGATGATGATCGGCGAGTTCTCCTTGGCGTCGGCGAGCGCGTAGACGACTGTGGTCGCGACCGCCAGCACGGCTGCAATGATGCCGGGAATCTGAATGGTTGGGGACTTCATGTCATGCCTCCGTTTCGATGGTAACCCGGTTGCCGCGTAGCGACCTGCGAACCAGCAGCGCCACCATCACGATGTCCGAGATGGCCAGCGCGGCGACGGCTACGTAGGCGATGTTCAGCCAATACGGGTTGACACGGTTGACGACGGTTGCCGTGGAGATGCCGTTGATGCCGATGGAATTGGCGACGTTGTACAGGATCACGTGGCAGGCCTCGCGCAGGTTGGCCAGCATCTTGCTGTCCTGTCCGGCGGTTTCGCGGATGACGTTGTAGAACACGTCCGCCGAGGTGGCCCACATGGTATTGCCGTTCTCAAGGCCGGCACCGATGCTCTGCAGTCCGGGCAGCACGGCCATGTCCGTGTCGAGGATGGCCGTCGATCCCCATTCCCCGCGGATCACATCCTTGAGCAGCGGCGCATAGGCACCGGACCAGGTGCAGCCGATGCGGTTGAACGAACCCATTGTGGCCTGCGCCTGACCTTCGGTGAACGATTTCTCGAAGGCCTTGAGATAGATCTCGCGGATGGCCTGTTCGTTCGAGAAGGTGCTGACGCCCTGACGGTTGGTCTCCTGATCGTTGAGGGTCAGGTGCTTGATGAACGTCATCACGCCGCGCTCCTGCATGCCGACGACCTCTTCGTAGGCCAGTTCACCGGACAGGTAGCCGTCTTCGGAGAAGTACTCGAAGTTACGTCCGGCATACGGCGTGCGGTGGATGTTGACGGCCGGGGCATAGGCACCGGCGGTCTCGGTGCGGATCCAGTCCTCGCCCATCGCGTCGCCGAGGCGGCGCAGCAGGTCGCGGTTGAACGTGGAGGCGCTGACCACCTCGCCGCAGTAGCCGGTGGCCGGACTGCCGTCTTCCACGTACATGCGCACGTTCTGTCCGGCGGGGCCGTCCTTCATGTAGACAGCAGGATAGGCGATCGTCGGCACGGCGATCTGGCCGGACTTGGTCACGAGTGTGACCATGTCGTCGACGGTGAGCTGGTCGAGGAACGTATCCCACTGCTCGGTGTCGTCGAATTCCACCCCTGCCATCTGGGCGATGTTGATGCCATTCTTCGCGCCGGTGGTGATCGCCGAGGTGTCGGAATCCCCCGGCTGGTACTCGCCGTCGGCGTTGATGTCGGCGATCATCTCCTCATTGGCTTCCAGTTCGGAGTAAGGCTCGGGGAAGGTGTTCCAATCGGCGCGGGTCAGATAGCCCGTCTCCTTGCCGTATCCTTCCAGGGAGGCGGTGTCGAAGCGATTGGTGATCTCCTCTCCGGCGTACGACTCGTCGAGCAGCACCTGCTCGACGTTCGTCCAGGAGAAGGCCTTCGCGGCGTCGCCCTCGGCATCCATGCCGTCGGCGGTGGTGTACCCTTGCGCGGCGAGGATGTTGTTCAGCGCCTCATGCGCGCCGTTTCCGATCGCGAAATGGTAGTCGCCGGCATCGAGCACATAGGTTTTCGCGGTCTCGTAATCATACGAGCTGTAATCGTCCGCATCGATTGCGATCGTCACTTCCTCGGAGGCACCGGGTTCGAGCGTATCGGTCTTGCCGAATCCGACGAGCTGAACCGCAGACTTCTCCGTGCCGCCGGCGGTGTACGGCTGCTGCGCATACACCTGGACCACGCTCTTGCCTGCCACGTCGCCGGTGTTGGTCACGCGTACGGTCACTTCGGCGCCCTCGGCATTCACGGACGAGGAGACGATCTCCTGCTCATACGGGTTGCCGTCCTCAGTGCCATAGCTCAGGCCATAGCCGAACGGATAGACGACTTCGGCGTCATAATCCCACGTATCACCCATCGTGGCACCCGCTGCGGAGAGCGCGTTCGTGCCGGAAGGGTCGGTCACGCCGTCGGCGTAGCGGGTTTCGTAATACCGATAGCCCACGTAGATGCCTTCGCGGTAGACCACGTACTTGGTACCGAACACCGATTCGCCGGCGGCCGCGGTGATCGCGTCGGCGTTGGAGAACGTAAAGTCACCGAAGTTCTGCATGGCGGGCGATGAGAACGAATCGGCCGCCCAGGTGTCGACCAGGTGACCGGACGGATTGATCTCGCCGTCCAGCACCTTGGCCACGGCGCGTGCGCCGCTCTGGCCCACGCCGCCAATCCACAGGCAGGCGTCAATGCCGTACTGTTCCTGGTCCACCCAGCTGAGCTCCATGGCGTTCGATGTGTTAATCAGCGCGATGACCTTGTCGAAGGCACCACTGGACTGGATCTCCTCCAGCACGGCCTGCTCGTTCGGCTGCAAGGCCAAGTACTTGGTACCGTCACCGAAATCGCCGATCGGCATGTCCGATCCCTCGCCGCCGACGCGGGAGAACACCACGATGGCGGCGTCCGCGTAGTCGGCATAGGAGGCCTTGGCCTCATCCGTGTATTCCGCCACAGGCGGTTCGGCCACGAAGATGTCCTCCGGCAACGCGCCCATGTAGGTGCCGTTCGACCGTGTGTAGCCTTCCTTGCCGTCATAGGTCTTGTAGAAGTCCCACATCGCGTCGTTGACGTCGAACCGGCCGCTATCCTCCAACGCGTCCTTGAGATTCACGGCGCGACTCGGGTCGATGCCGCCCGCGCCGGTCCCGCCCAGCACCAGATCGACGGACGAGCGCCCGAACAACGTGACCTTCGAACCTTGCGCCAACGGCAACGTATCGTTGTCGTTCTTCAGCATGACGATGCCTTCGCCGGCCACCTCCTGGACCAGCTGGTCGGCGGTGTCCTTCCATTCGGCCAAGGACATGCCGTTATCCTCGCCGTTGTTGACGACCTCGCCAGTACCATCGTCAACGGTCTGGTAGGTCGAGCCTCCCAGAACCGTGGAAATCAGCGAGGCGTATGAGCCGGCGCCGGTGGTCGCGCCGACGGCCAAGGCCAGCATCGTGCTGACCACCGCGACGCCCACGCGCAGGCCTCTGCCCGTTCCTCGTGGTGTTGTCATGGATTCTCCTCCTAACTGCTCTGTTATGGAATGAGCTAGGAACTACGGTATGCAATCCGTCACGGGTGGAAACCGGTATGGCAAAACCGGTATCCGAGCTGGCAAGAACGTCGTCACCGCGCCGCTACGCACTCGTTTCCGTATGGCAGCAGGATGCTGACGACGAAGAGGTCGCCCTCCGTGGTGATCGCCAAGGATCCGCCATACCGTTCGACGATGTACCGTACGCTGCGCATGCCGAACCCGTGGTATCGACGGTCGTTCTTGGAGGTGACGGGCAATCCACCGACCATCCGCGGACGGCGTGCGCAATAGTTTTCGATTCGAATGACCGACATGTTGCCATTACGACGTACCGATACTGCGATGGTGCGCAGTGATGGCGGTTCGACGGTGCGTTCGTGCTCGATGGCATTGTCCAGGATGTTGCCGAACAGGGATGCGATGTCGGAGGGGCGCATGAACGTCAACGCCTCACCTTGGGCGATGACCGTCATCACGATGCCCTCGCTGCGGCAGACCATCTGCTTCTGCGCCAACACCACGTCCAGATCCCGGTTGCCGCTGTTGCATGTGTCCTCGTATCTGGCCACAATACGTTCGATATCGTTGAGTTCGGCGTCATCCACATTACCGGTTGCACGGATACGTGCAATCTGGTGTTTGAGATCATGCGCCTTCATGTTGATCAGGTCGACGCTCTCCTGCGCGATGGCGTACTGACGGGCCTCCTGACGCATCATGCGCTCCAGCATCGCCCTCTCGTCGGATTCGCTTTTCAGCGCCACGAACCCATATTGCACGCACAGGCCGGCCAGACAGCACAGAATCAACGGCGGACGCGACACCCAGTACCGGTCCAGCCCGTACACCTGGAACAGATATTGCATGACATAGGTGAACAGCGCCGCCATCACGGCGAACGTGTACACGTAACGGCCTTCCACCTCAACGTGTCCGCTCGCATACGGACGTCTGGCGAACAGCAGGAAACAGAAGGCGTACACCACGCAGGTGCATCCCACCGACAACGCGAACCAGCCCACGTCGGGAATTCTGTCGGCGAACGGGCGATAGATCAGATTCTCCACGTTATATGACAGGTTCTGCGTCAGTTGCGCGCCCACGCAACAGAACAGCAGCTCACGGAACGAGCCCTCCAGTATCCACCGCCACAACATCAGCGACAAGAGAAAAACGGTCAATGAAAACAAACCGGAGACATATCCGCTGATCCAATTCGGAACCGCCACCATCAACGGCAGAGCCACGACGAATCCGAATATCGCACGCATCACCGCGTGGCTGCGCCGGCGCAAACCATACGTGAACAACGCTTCAGCCAGCAGAATCTGGACGATGTATCCGTGGGCGATGGTGATGCGCAACAGCGAAGGCAATCCGGGAACCAGGGCATCGGTTATGCTCACGGCAACACACCTCCCGCCATGAATACGGTCAGTCGCCTGCGGAAATCGTTGCGATAGGTGCGTGCGATCGGCAGGTGCTCGCCGTTCACCATCACCTCGTCGGCGCTGGCGGCCGTCACGTAGGCCATATTCACCAGAATCGACGCGCGGATTGCGGCGAATCCCCGGCCTTCGAACCGCGGCGAGAGATTGCGGATCGTGTCACGCACGCGGAACTCGCCATCGGCGGTATGGATATGAACGTAGTGTTTGTCGCTTTCCAGGTACATGATGCGCGAGAAATCGATCGAACGCACCTCACCCGGCAACACGACCGTGAACCTGTCGTCCGTGTGCACACGGACCAACGCCTTGTCGAACTTGATGCGGAACAGGTCGTACGACAACGGCTTGAGTACGTAATCAAGCGCATCCACCTCGTAGCCGCGAATCGCATACTGCGCCATGCTGGTGATGAACATCAGGCATACGTTGGGGTCACGATCGCGCAGTTGACGCGCGGTTTCCAGCCCGTTCATATGCGGCATCACCACATCCATGAACACAATCTGATATTGACCCCGGAACCCGTCAAGGAACACCGAGCCATCAACGTACCGGTCCATACCGAACGCGCGGTGGGTCTCGCCGGCATATCGTCGGACGTATTCCTCCAACGTGGAGGCGAACTCATCATCATCCTCGACAATGGCCACGCGCACCATTCCTGTGTTCCTTTCTCGCCACACTTCCACTGTATCGGAGACATTCGGGCAATCCCGAATCCGAATGCTTCAGTATGCGCCAAACGACGCGTAGCTACGCGACACGTGGCAAAAACCGACGCGTGTCAGGCAACAATCGTCGTACACGCCCGGTTTCTACGGACTCTGATGCATCGTGACCGTGATCTAATTCAAAGAACGGCGGTATTCCGCCAATCTCTGAAAGTATCAGAGTCACAATAGTGTCAGAGTCCACAGAAGCCGGGCGTGCCGGGGAGAAGTGGGAGGTTGGAGCGGCAGAGGCAGCTTACGTCACCGAACGCAGGCGGACGGCGGCGGCCATGCCACCATCACCGTATGTGGGCGAGGCCATGAAGGCGCGCGAGTCCGGCTGGCTCTCCAGCAACGCGGGGTGTTCGCGGACCGTGCGCTCCCACAGGTTGAGCCGGGCGATCGACGTGGCCTCGATGCCCAGGAGCGCATCCGTGAGATGGGCGGCGTATGCGGCATGGTGCTTGTCGATGAGATAGCGCATCGTTTCCAGACGCGTGGTCATGCTGGTGATATTCGGGCTTGCCGGCGCAGTGCGGTACTCAATCAATGGCTCGGGGGCGATGGCGATGTGAGGCTCTCGCCCGGTCACGGTTGTGTCTGTCTCCGGTGCCACGGTTTCGAGCAGGGACAGGCAGAAGTCCCAGTCCTCGAATCCGGAACGCATCGACTCGTCGTAGCCGCCACATGCTTCCCAGACGGACCGCCGGAACGTGAAGGTCGCCGGGCAGGCGTTGCGCGACAGGAAGTCGGCGATCGTGCCGCCGGTCGGTTTGACGACCGCGTCCAGCACACCGAAGGTCCGCAGCCAGCCGGATGCGGCGACGGCGGACGCATCGCCGTCCAACAGACCGACCGTCGTCTCCAAGAACGTTGGCAACAGTCGGTCGTCGCCGTCCAGCACTGTCACGTAATCGGTCCGCGCCGCTCGGATGCCGACGTTGCGCGCGGCGGACGGTCCGGCGTTCCCCTGCCGGACGACGGTGATGTCGTCCGCTTGTTCCAGTTCGTCCAGCACGTGTACGGATGCCGGATCCGTCGACCCGTCGTCCACCACGATGATCGCATCCGGACGCAGCGTCTGCCGCCGTACCGAGTCGACGGTCTCGCGAATCATCTCGTTCTGGTTGTAGCTGGTGATGACCACACTGACATTGCCCATGCCCACCATTATCCCCGTATCCGTTCCCGACCATGCCCGCCGTTGCTTCGGTTTGCAGACAGGGACATAACGAAGGGTCCCGCAGCCATTCGGAGCTGCGGGACCCTTCAGGAGTCTTGGCACGCCGTCGTTGACGACGGCCCGTATGTTCAGCGCATCGACCGGTTGATGGCGGAGATGATGGCCTTCAGCGAGCTGGTGATAATCGAGGAATCGATGCCGACGCCCCAGATCACCGTGGTGTCCGCCTCATCGCCGATCTCGCACTCCACGTAGGAGGCGGCCATGGCGTCGGTGCTGGCGGTCATCGTATGCTCCACGTAATCCATCACCGACACATTGATGTCGATGGCGGCAATCGCGTTGATGAACGCGGCGATCGGGCCGTTGCCCACGCCCATCAGCTCGCGCTCGACCGGCTCATCCACGCCCACGTTCACGCCGCGGTCGAGCAGCCTGGCCTTGAGCACTGTGTCGGAGCCATCCTCACCGGAGGAGACCTGCACCTTGAGCAACTTCAGACGGCCCCACTGTTCAAGCGTCTCGTCATGGCTGTCGCCAACGATCGCACCGGCGGCCGTGGCACCCGTCTCCTCGACCGGCAGGTACTCGTCCTTGAACAGACGCCAGATGTCCGCGTCCTTGACCTCCTTCTTGGTCTCGTCCGCGTACTTCTGCACGATCTTGTCGAACTCCACCTGCAGGCGCTTGGGCAGGTCGAGGTTGTGGTTCGTCTTGAGCAGGTAGGCCATGCCGCCCTTGCCGGACTGGGAGTTCACGCGGATGATCGCCTCGTAACTGCCGCCGACGTCCTTCGGGTCGATCGGCAGGGACGGCACGAGCCACACGAAGTTCTCCAGGTTGGCGCCGGCCATGTCAGCCGCCATCTGGCGGGCCTCCAGACCCTTCTTGATCGCATCCTGGTGCGAGCCGGAGAACGCGGTGAACACGAAGTTGCCCGCGTACGGGTGACGTTCGGAGATCTTGATCTGGTTGCAGTACTCGACCGTCTTGCGGATCTCCGGCACGTTCGAATAGTCGATCTGCGGGTCGATGCCCTGGGTCAGCATATTCAGACCCAGCGTGACCAGATCTACGTTGCCGGTGCGCTCGCCGTTGCCGAGCAGACAGCCCTCGATGCGGTCCGCGCCTGCCAGGATGCCCAGCTCGGCGGCCGCCACTGCCATGTCCTCGTCGTTGTGCGGGTGCAGCGAAAGCACCACCGAATCGCGGTCCTGCAGATGGTTCGAGACATACTCGACCTCATCGGCGAACACGTTCGGCGTGGTCATCTCCACCGTGGCCGGCAGGTTGATGATCATCTTGTGCTCGGGCGTCGGCTTGATCACGTCGATCACCGCGTTGCACACCTCGACCGCATAGTCCGGTTCGGTGCCGGTGAACGATTCGGGGCTGTACTCGTAGTACAGCTCGGTCTCGCCTGCCTCGCCCTCCAGCTCCTTGCACAGTTCGGCCGCATCGGTGGCGAGCTTCTTGATGCCCGCTTTGTCCTTGCGGAACACCACCTCGCGCTGCAGCACGGACACCGAGTTGTAGAAGTGCACCACCGCGCGCTTGGCGCCGCGCAGGCACTCGTAGGTCTTGCGAATCAGGTGTTCGCGCGCCTGGGTGAGCACCACGATCGTCACGTCGTCGGGGATGAGCTCACGCTCGATGAGCAGGCGGATGAAGTCGTAATCGGTTTCGGAGGCCGAGGGGAAGCCCACCTCGATCTCCTTGAAGCCCATCGAGATCAGCATATTCCAGAAGCGCAGCTTGCGCTCCGAATCCATCGGGTTGACCAGCGCCTGGTTGCCGTCGCGCAGATCCACCGAGCACCAGCGCGGCGCACGCTGCAGCCGCTTGCCCGGCCAGGCGCGCTCCGGATAGTCGAACGGCACCTGCTTGTCATACGCCACGTACTTGTTGTACGGCATCTTGCTCGGCTTCTGGGGTTCGCCGATGAAACGCGCCGGAGGCAGCAGCGGGTCGTTGTTCCCTCCGTTGGATGCGGCGGCCACCGCCGCAAGATCGAATACCGATGATTGATCCTGACCCATCTCTCCTCCTTTACTTGGTAGCGCCGCCGTCAGGGCGGACCGTTGCATGGGTAAGCCACGTGCATGCACGCTTATGCCTCATACTAGCGCCTCAACCCGTCGCCGAACCCGCGCGTTTCGTACTCTGGTTCCAGTCGCTTCGCAATCAGCTAGCCGCCATACGACTACGCTCGAAACCGGATACAGTGGAACCATGACGCTGCGATTCAACGAGGACGGCACGTTCCGCGTGCTGCAGATGGCCGACATCCAGGACAAGCCCGAGGTCAATCGGGACACCATCCGTCTCATCGAGGCCGCAATCCGTGAGACCAAACCGGATCTGGTGGTGCTTACCGGCGACCAGATCCGCGGCTACGATCCGGCATACATCGACACGTTCCTGCGCCGACGCGGCGAGGAGCCGGGCGCACGGGTACGGCTCATCACCGAAATCGAGGCCCACATCTACGGCGTCAAGCGCAGGTACCCCGAGGCGGCCGAACTAGCCGAACGGATGGCCGACCGTCTGGAGGACCGCGGCCATACCGCGCCGGCGGTGCTCACCGGTGATGAGCCGCCGAGCATCGACGAGCTCATGGCCGAATCGGCCGGCAAGGTCCGCCGAACCATCCAGGCGTTTCTGCAGCCGGTTGTGGATGCGGGGGTTCCCTTTGCCGTGACCTACGGCAACCACGACTTCCAATGCGGCATCCTGCCCGATGAACAGGATGATATGTATCGCGAACTCCCCGGCTGCATGAACCCGGTTGCACCCTCGGCGCGACCAACGGCGGATGCAGTGGACACGGCGGATGGCCTGAGCCGAGATGGAATGGCAAGCCAAACCCCGGACAGGCCGGGCACACCGTCCCCGGCCGAATCGTTGGGATTCGAGCCGGGCACGTTCGCGCTGCCGATCGAATCCGCGGACGGCTCGGGGCGCATCGCGATGGCGGTGATGATGGTCAACTCCGGCGATTACGCGGGCAAGCCCGAGGAGAACGACGCCGAGTATCCGGCGTATATCGCCAACTCGCGAGGACTGGACCTCGCCGATTCCGACGGCTACGGCACCCCCTCCCCCGAAGCGATCGCCTGGCTGGGCGGCGTGCAGCATGAACTCGGCGCGCGCAACGGCGACGGCCAACCGGTGCCGGCGATCGCGTTCCAGCACATTCCCCCGCAGGAGTTCTACGACTGCCTGACCGAGGTGCCGGCGTGGACCCCGAATGCCGTGGAGGGTGCACGCACGCACGCCGGCCACTGCTACGTGCTCAACGATGCGGTCTGCCGTCCCGGATCCAGGCTCGGCGAAGCGATCGGCTGCGCGGACGAGAACGTCGGGCAGGTTGAGGCGATGCGTCAGGCGGGCGGCTATTTCGCGCTGTTCTGCGGGCACGACCACAAGAACGCCTTCGTCGGACATGTGCACGGCATGGACCTGGGGTATGCGCCGACCTGCGGATTCGAATGCTATGGCCCGAAGTCGCGGCTGCGCGGGGTGCGACTATTCGAGTTCCATGAATCCGATCCGGCCGCCTATGAGACGCGGATGCTGACCTGGGGCGATCTGATCGGCAGATATTCCCGCAACGAGTTGCGTGTGTTCTTCGAAGATCACTGCATAACCGACGCCATCGGCTTGCGCAACGAGCTGCGCCGCCCGTCGGTGTTCACCACCTTGGTGGGGCTTGGCGCCGCCGCATTGGCCGGCATCGCCGCAATGATTACCCGCCTGTTCAAACGCTGATCACGGGAAGAGGCTCACGCCGCGGCGGGCCATGCAGTACGCGTTGCCCAGCCAGGTATGGCGGGAGTTGGGCCAGACCGCGCCCAGACGCGGGGCGTTCTGGCTCATCCAGATGCTGGGCACGCGGCCGTCGGCGCTGCGCGACCCCAGCAGGTTGAAGCCATTCTTCTCCAACAGCCATTCCGGATGTTGGGTGGCGATGGCGAGCCCCTCCTCCAGGGTGAGCGGTAGTCGCTCGTCGGAGTCGATGAGTTTGCGCGCCACGTCGGGTTCGCGGTTGATGTAGCAGGTGCCGGTGTGTGGTTCGACCACCAGGTAGAACGGCCCCTCGGGTGGGGTGAACCCGTCTTGCGGCAGGAAGCTGGCGATGTCGCGCGGGGGCATGGTGGTGAATCCGGCCATGCGGTTGATGCTGGTCCGGGCGATCAGCGATTCCGGGGAAACCAGCTCGCGTGTGGGGATCAGAAGGATGTCGCTACCCAGATCGCTGTGTTCCAGCGCGGCGATCAGCGGCTGCGCGAGCGCGCGGAACGCGTCCTCGCTCATGTCGGCCACGTCCGCATATCCCAACGCCACAATACGGTCGAGCTGCCTCGACGCCTCTTCCGATGCCTTCGACATGCCTCCAGTATCCCACATGCCCGCTCCCACGGCCAGCATGTGGAAAAGGGCGAAAACGAAGTTCCCGCCGTCTCCTACAATGAGGGCACGTCATCCCCACGATCCCAGAGGTGAGATATGTCCGAAAAACTCAAGGTCGGCATCATCGGCGCGACCGGTATGGTCGGCCAGCGTTTTGTGACGCTGCTTGACAATCATCCGTGGTTCGAGGTGACCACGCTCGCCGCATCCGCCCATTCCGCAGGCAAGACCTACGAGCAGGCCGTGGGTGGCCGGTGGAAGATGGAGACGCCGATGCCGGCGGCCGTCAAGGACATGATCGTGCGGGATGCCGAGGATGTGGAGTCGGTGGCCGCCGACGTGGATTTCGTGTTCTCCGCCGTGAACATGCCGAAGGACGAGATCCGCGCGTTGGAGGAACGGTACGCCAAGACCGAAACCCCGGTGGTCTCCAACAATTCCGCGCACCGCTGGACCCCGGATGTGCCGATGGTGGTGCCGGAGATCAATCCGGAGCATTACGAGGTCATCAAGTACCAGAGGGCCCGCCTGGGCACCACGCGCGGGTTCATCGCCGTCAAGCCCAACTGCTCCATCCAGGCGTATACGCCGGCGCTGGCGGCCTGGCGCGAGTTCGAGCCGCGCGAGGTGGTGGTGAGCACGTATCAGGCCATCTCCGGCGCGGGCAAGACCTTTGCCGATTGGCCCGAGATGGAGGGCAACATCATCCCGTTCATCTCCGGCGAGGAGGAGAAGAGCGAACGCGAGCCGCTGCGGGTCTTCGGCCATGTGGATGAGTCCAAGGGGCAGATCGTGCCGTTCGACGGGCCGCTGCGCATCACCTCGCAGTGCATCCGCGTGCCCGTGCTCAACGGCCACACCGCCACGGTGTTCATCAACTTCGGCAAGAAGCCGTCCAAGGACGAGCTCATCGACCGTCTGGTCAACTACACGTCCGAGGCGTCGCGTCTGGGGCTGCCGCATGCGCCGAAGCAGTTCATCCAGTATCTGACCGAGGACGACCGCCCGCAGGTCCGTCTCGACGTGGACTATGAGGGCGGCATGGGCGTGTCCATCGGTCGTCTGCGTGAGGATACGCTGTTCGACTTCAAGTTCGTGGGTCTGGCCCATAACACGTTGCGTGGCGCGGCGGGCGGCGCGTTGGAGAGCGCTGAGATGCTCAAGGCGCTGGGCTATATCTCCGCCAAGTAGGTCGGTATGCTGAGGCGGGAGGCAGTGGCTGCCTCCCGCCGTTCTGTTTCGGGAAAACCGACCGGTTCAGCGACCGGTGCCGCCGTAGACCACGGCCTCCACCTGATCGGCGTCCAGCCCATAGGCGGTGTGCAGGGCGCGCACCGCGTCGTCGAGCTCCGGCAGCGGTACCAGGGCGGCGATGCGGATCTCGGAGGTGGAGATCATCAGCACGTTGATGCCATGGTCGCTCAGCGCGTTGAAGAACTTGGCCGCCACGCCCGAATGTGTCTTCATGCCCACGCCGACCACAGCCACCTTGCCGACATTGTTGTTGATCTCGAACGCCTGATAGCCCAGTTCGTCCTGCTTGACCTCCAGCACCTCCTGCACGCTGCGCACCGTGGTCTCCGGCACGGTGAAGGAGATGTCGGCGGTGCCGGTGGAGGCACCGGCCTGCACGATCATGTCCACGTTCACGCCGGCCTCCGCCAGCTGGGTGAACACCTTGGCCGCCATGCCCGGCTCGTTCGGCACGCCGCGTAGCGTGGCCAGCGACTCGCTGCGGTCGTGCGCCACGCCGGAGATGACCGGGGCCTCGGGGCCCAGGTCGGGGAACAGATCGCCCATGGACTTGTTGTCATTCTCGTTCATTGGTCCGCCTTATCCGATGGTGGGTTGTTGTCAGTCGATGTTGGGAAGCGTGCGGGGGTCCACGCCGTCCGGCACCACCAATGTGCCGGGCCGGTGGGAGAAGGAGCTGCGCACATGCAGCGGCATCATGAACCGCTGCGCGTATTCCACGCAGCGCAGGGCCAGCACCTTGGAGCCGCAGGACGCCATCTCGGTGATCGAGTCGTAGTCGATGACGGGGATGCGGCGGGCCGTCGGCACAATGCGCGGATCGGCGGTAAAGATGCCGTCCACGTCGGTGTAGATCTCGCAGATGTCGGCGCCCAGAGCCACGGCCAACGCCACGGCGGAGGTGTCGGAGCCGCCGCGACCGAGCGTGGTGGCGTCGCCGCCCTCGTTAACGCCCTGGAAGCCGGCCACAATCGCCACACTGCCCTTGTCCAGGGCGCGCTGCACGCGGTCGGGCTTGACGGCCTTGATGTGGGCGGCGCCGAACTGGGCGTCGGTCATGAATCCGGCCTGCGACCCGGTGAACGAATAGGCGTGGGAGCCGGCCGCGTGGATGGCCATGGCCAGCAGGCTCATCGAGATGCGCTCGCCCGCGGTCATCAGCATGTCCATCTCGCGCGACGGCGGGTTGGAGTCGATGCTGAGCGCCTGGTCGATCAGATCGTCGGTGGTGTCGCCCATGGCGGAGACCACCACGGCCACGTCATGGCCGGCGTTCTTCGTTTCGATGATGCGACGCGCGACGCGCTTGATCGAATCCGTGTCGGCCACCGAGGAGCCGCCGTACTTCTGCACGATAAGAGCCACAGTTGGTCCAATCCTCTTCTTCCAATACCGCCCACGATTCTACGCAAGCGCCACGATTATATGGACGTCGCGACGGCGCGGACCGTGCCAAGACCACGATGCGGGCTGCAAGCGCCCGTATACCGGGCAGTACCGGGATGCCCGGCAATCCATGGATGACGGTCATCGGACAACACACGGCGACCGCGGTGCGGGCTCACGCCTCCCGGCGACCCTCCAATGCGCGGCCCAGCGTGATCTCGTCGGCGTATTCCAGATCGCCGCCGACCGGCAGGCCGCTGGCCAATCGCGTGACGGTGATGCCGGACGGACGCAGCAGCGCGGACAGGAACCGCGTGGTGGCATCGCCCTCGATATTCGGGTTGAGCGCCAGGATGACCTCGTGCACGCCGCCGTCTTCCTTCAGCCGTTCCAGCAGTTTGGGGATGTTCAGCGATTCCGGCCCCACGCCGGCCATCGGGTTGATCGCGCCGCCCAGCACGTGGTACAGGCCGTGGAACGTGTGCGTGCGCTCGATGCTCATAACGTCCTTGACCTCCTCGACCACGCAGATCACGCCGCGGTCGCGCCGCGGATCCGCGCAGATCGGGCAGGGGCTCGATTCGCAGACGTTGCCGCACACCTCGCAGAACCGCACCTTGGTCTTGACCTCGTCGATCGCGTCGATCAGGTTCTGCGATTCCTCGTCGGAGGCCGACAGCAGATAGAAGGCGATGCGCTGCGCGCCCTTCGGCCCGATGCCGGGCAGTTTGGCGAATGCGTCGATCAGGCGCTGGATCGCGCCGTCATACACCAGTGCCATCGCACACCCCGCCTTTCGCAAACCGTTGCAACTGTCGTCCCAACATCCGCCGAACCGCCATCATACCAACATAACGTCCACCATCATCGTAGCCGTCATATACACAATACGCGTAGCACCCCGCAGGAGTCGCACACACCACGACATTACAATCGCCATACGGATGAACGCACCCGCAACGATGCGGCCCGCATCCCACAACCAACAATCACAGGAGATTATCATGACACGGAAAACTTCATCGATTATCGCAAGCGTAGCATGCTGCGTCATGCTATGTCTCAGTAGCCAGACCGCCTCGGCCGAGGAATACTATTACACCGGCGAGCGCAATGACTCGCAATATACCGCCTTCTATGGGTACAACTGGACCCATTCCTACGCTTCATGTCAGTCCCGCGCTTCACGGTGCACCGTGGAAGCATGGCAGGACGGACACGCTCACAAGAAGGCGACGGTTCAGGGAATGAATCAACTCATCAAGGTCGAAGATTGGGGCGACATAAAGAATGTCAACGACGGTGCCAAATTCTACTAAGCAGCCGTGCCGTGGAACGGCTTATCCGACGGCACGACAAATCATCACCCTGCTGGTTTGCCTAATTATGGCGCTGGCACCGGCGGCATGCTCCTCTGAAGACGACGCGTCGAAGGACGCCGCCGATACCGCCGCGGTTCAGGAACCGTCCACAGGCGTCACTGGCAACGGCGAAGATTCCCCCTCATCCCCCGACGAATCGGCGAACACATCCAAAGACGGTGCGTCAAGCGAGGTGTTCGCCAATTCAATCGAGGGATACATCGACTACTACTTGGCCCAGCCCGCCATCCTGAGCGACTACGAGACGACGGTGCTCACCAAGGCCCGCGAACAGGGAGGTGTGTCCGTAACCCAATACGAGCAGGCGTGGTCGCGCTACAAACAGTGTATGACGGATCTGGGCTACAAGAACGTCATCCTTGATCATTTGTCCAACGGGCTGTACCAGCGGGTGATGAGCGACACCATCCCCGATCAGGCCAAGTATGACAAAGCCATGCGTGACGATGACGACTGCTACGACGACATCGCCGTAATAGCACAGGTGTACAACGCCCAAATCGGCAACGTCCATTTCTACACCGATATCGACGAGGGCTTCATCGACTGTCTGCGCCGCAACAGCCTGGTACCCATCTCATACACCGCCGACCAGTACAGCGAGGAACGAGCTTCACAGCAACTGAGCTTCAACCTTAATGACCCCGAAGTCGTGGGATGTGCGGTGGCGAACAATTACTTCTACGGATATGAGGGTGAGCCGCATACCAATTGGTTCCAGTAATCGGTTCGCCAGCGATCCGGCAAATCACCCCATGCCGTGCTTGGGCGGTTGGGCGTTCCTCGGGTTCTTCGGGTCGTCAGCGGCGAATTTCTCGACCTTCTTGACCTCGAAGATCTTCGAGAGCTCCTCGACGCTCAGCGCGGCGGCCGTGCCCAGCGATTCGTCGCTCAGCGAGTATTCGTCCTCGTCCGGATCGACCTGGGGTCCGGACGGTTCGACGGGTCCGGCGGCCTCGGCCGCGTGCGCGTCGAATCCGCCTGAGGCCGGAGCCGACCACGGATCGTCCGCAGTGGCATCCGGGGCTGCGCCCGCGAAGAAATGCCGCTCATGGCCCGCCGACGGCTGCGACGCCGCGGCCGGCTGCGACGCCTGCCGTGGGGCCGGTGACGTCTGCGATACGCCCCCGTCCAGCACGGCATCCGGCACCTGCGGTGCCGGCATCGGATGCGCCCAAGGATCATCGTCATCGCTCAGGTCGGGAACCGCGACATGCTTACGCGGGGACGACATCGGTGGTACGGGCGTGATCGGCGTCATCCAGGGGTCATCATCGTCCGGCGACTCCGCGTTGAAGACGGGCGACGATGCGACCGGGTGCGACGGGGTTCCTCGGTGCCCGGGTTCGTCGGATTCGGAGGGCTCCTCGCCATCGTGAGCCGCGTGGCTCCCCGGTTCGGCCGCGGCGCGACCGGCGGTCATGGCCGCCGTGCTGGCCGCCGCGGCCTCGGCCTTGGCCATGAGAATCTGCGTCTTCACCTGCTTGACCTGTTCGGGGCTCAGACGCTTGATGGGCACCACGCGCTCGCCGTTCGCGGCCACGCCCGTGGGCGCGATCATCGTATGCGCGCCGAAGGTACGGCGCACCTCATCCAGCACCACATTGGCGGCTTTCTTGCCGCTATGCTCCGCATCGGTGGCCACGGCCAGCGAGAACGCGTGCTGGCTCAGCGCGCTATCGAAGGTCATCGACAGCCGTCCCTTGCCGGAGGCGTCCACGGCGTAGGAGACGGTCGGTACCTTGCCGTGGTCCACGTACTCGCGGATCTCCTCGGGCAGCGCGGTCAGCACGGCCTCCCACTTCTGCTCGGGCGTGCGCGTATCAGGCTGCCGCGGTTGCTCCGTAGCGGGTTGCGGGGCCGGCTGCGAAGTGCCGGCATGCTCCTGTTGCTGACCGGCCGGGGCATCAGACGGCACGCCTGCGACGGGACGCTGCGCTGCCGCGGCAGCGTCCTCGCGCGGGGACGTCGTGGACGCACTCAGGGCACTCGCCGGCTGAGGCTTCCGATTGCGCGCGGCACCGACGAACCCGACGTGGGGCGTGGGCTGGGACACCGTCTGACCGGCGGCCTCCGCGGAACCGGATGATTGCGGGACGGCGGACGCGGCCGGCGCGAATCCCTGCTCACGGCCGGCCAACAGTCGCGCGGCCAGCAGCTCAAGCCGCATGCGCGGCGAGGTCGCGCCGGACATCGACCCCAGCGTCGTGTTGATCATCTCGGCCATCGCCGTCAGCTCCGACAGGCTCAACGCGGCGGCCTGACGGTGCAGACCGTCCATATCCGAGGCGGCGTCATCGCCCAGCACATGCTCGGCGCGTTCACCGCCCAACGTCAGCACCAGCAGGTCGCGAACGCGCGCCAGCAAGTCCTCCACGAACCGGCGTGGATCGAACCCGCCGATCACCACCTTCTGCACCACGCCGTACAGGGCCTCGCCATCCTTGGCGATCACCGCGTCGATGGCCTCGCCGATCAGCCCCTCTGGCGTGAACCCCAGCAACGCCACGGCCGAATCATACGGAATCGCCCCGTCCACGGCGCCGACCATCAGCTGGTCGAGCACCGACAGCGTGTCACGCATGGAGCCGCCGCCCGCACGCATGGCCAGCTTGAGCACACCCGGCTCGGGCCTGATGCCCTCCTGCTCGCAGATGCGTTCCAGATACGGCCCCATAACCTCCTGCGGCACCAGCCGGAACGGGTAATGGTGGGTGCGCGAGCGAATCGTGCCGATGACCTTCTCCGGTTCGGTGGTGGCGAAGATGAACATCACATGCTCGGGCGGCTCCTCCACGATCTTCAGCAAGGCGTTGAAGCCCTGTGGCGTGACCATATGCGCCTCGTCGAGGATGAAGATCTTGTACCGGTCGCGCGCGGGGGCGAATCCGGCGCGTTCGCGCAGCTCGCGGGCATCGTCCACGCCGTTATGGCTGGCCGCGTCGATCTCGACCACGTCGATCGACCCCGGTCCGCCGGTGGCCAAGTCCTTGCAGCTTTCGCATTCGCCGCACGGATGCGACGTGGGTCCCTGCGCGCAGTTCACGCAACGCGCCAAGATGCGGGCGGAGCTGGTCTTGCCGCAGCCGCGCGGCCCGGAGAACAGGTAGGCGTGGGTGAGCTTGCCCTGGTCGAGGGCGCGCATCAGCGGCACCGTGACCTGGTCCTGTCCGATCACACCGTCGAAGGTGTCCGGACGATACCGCCGATACAGTGCGAGTGCCATGGCCGCCTGCCTTTCACATCCCCGTGCCGCCGTTGTCGATTCCTGTAGTGTGTTCACATTACCCCACCGACGGGAACGGGCCACGGCGAAGACCCTCATCCATACGCGCTGTCATGCGGAGGCTCGCCGCCGAACACGGCGGCCGTCAGCAGACGAATTCGCCGGTCAGCGAATCACGGCCGTCGCGGCGGATGACCACCGAGGACCGATCATCCAGCCGGCGCAGCTGCTGATCCGCAACCGCCGGGGGCACCAGCACGCGCAGCGCCCGGTCCATGGCCGTCACCCTCACAGGCAGATCACCGACGTATTCGCCGTCCGCCATCAGCATGGGCGGCATCGGGTATCCCTCGATGTGGGAGATCTCCACTTCGCGGACGCGGCGCCATCCGAACAGCGGGTGGGCAAGCAGCCGGCCGTTGTAGACGTTCGGCACGATCCGCGCGAGCTCCCCGAGCTTGGGCATATGGTCGAGCCACACCAGGTCCAGCAGCCCGTCGTCGAAACTCGCGTACGGGCAGACCTCGATGCCTCCGCCGATATGCCGCGAGTTGGCCACGGTCAGCAGCGGCGAGACGATGTCCCGCTCATCCACACGGCCGTCGGCCAGCACGGCACGGACATGGTATCCGTATGCCTTGAGCCGGGTCAGTTCCACCGCCACGGCGGCCAGGTACCGCAACGACCCGTTCGGCAGATGCGAATGGTTCGCCCGATCGTTGATGCTGGCGTCCACCCCGCAGGACAGCATGCCCGCATAGTAGCGGTCGATGGACGCGGATTCGCCGATGCCGGTCACATGCCCCATGTCCACATCAAGGGATGTGCCGCATGCGATCGCGCCCACAATGCCTTCGACCGCCGTCTCGATACGGTTCACCGGCAGTTCCAGGCCACGGGCGAAGTCGTTGCCCGACCCCACCGCCACGATGCCCAATGGCTTGCCGCTGCCTCCGATGGCGTTGGCGCCGAGTGCGATCATGCCGTCGCCGCCCACCACCACCAAGGCATCATAGAGTTCCGCGTGCTGCCGCGCGTTCGCCAACGACTCCTCGAAGCTGCCGCCGGTCAGATCCATGACGGCGAAGCCGTACCGTTCGCCCTCCCGACCCAGCAGGTCGAACGCCCGCTCGTAGGCTTCCTCGCCATGACCCTTATCCGCGATGGGGTTGCCGATGCATGCCACCGTTCCGATCGTTTCTGCCATACCGTCACCTTATCCGATACCGGTGGTTCCACGCCAGTGTTTCACGGAATGTCGCACCGTTGCGGACCGGCACGGGATCGCCGTTCCACCCACGCCGCCACGGGAACGCCCGTGGGCGATCGGATCGTCACCGTCACATCCTCATCCTCGATGGTGCAGGACTCCAGCTGCGCATCCTGTGCGGAGGCGATCGTCCGCGCCGCCGCACATGGATCGGCGCCGCCCTCGAGCAACATCCGTGCCGCGGATACCGCGGCCGTGTCGGCCACGCCACGCGCCTTCGCCCCGGCGATCAGCACGGCGCCTCCTGCCGCAAGTGCCCCCATCAGCAAGGCGACCACCAGAATCAGCATGACGCCGGCCACCGTGCCCGACCCCTCGTCGCAATCGCCCCAACCGCGGCCACGACGCCACTTTCGTTCAACGGATGCATCCTTCAATTCGTCCACCATCAACACCCCTTTCCGTCATCCACCGGATTGGCAGCGGCAACGCCGTCACTGTGCGACGCCGGTGGCCTCAGCCGTTACCACGGTAGGCAGCACACCCAGCGGATCAGGGATAACCGGGCAGGACACCGTGACGCTCACCGCTTCGCCGCCATGCGTCACCGACACCGACGAGTCCGATCCAGCCACCGCCTGGGCGGCTCCGACCGGGTCCGACTCGTCACCGGCGACGACGATCTCGCGAACGGCAACGGCCGCCGCGTCCTGACAGCTCATCGACACCGTCACCGTACGGGCGAGCGCAATCAGCACCACGGCAACCAGGACGACGGCGGGGAGCACCACCGCGAATTCCGCGGTGACGGCCCCCTCGTCCGCCGCCAGACGCCAGCCCCGCCACAGCCGACGGTTGCGACGACGTTCACCGACGGTTCCGAAGTGAATCCGCCGGATGTCACGTCGTTGATTCATCCGCTGGCTCATGCCACGTTCAGCGCCTGCTTGACGATATCCGTCAGCAGGTTCTTCACCGTTCCGGATTTGAGAATCGCGACCAGCAACGCCGCGAATCCGGTGGCCGCCACCAACACCACCGCGTATTCGGCGGTGGCCGCACCCTCCTCCGGCTCCGCCGTCAGCGTTCTCATCCGTGCGTCCAACAGGCAGATCCCGCGTTCCGCCCGCTCACGCCATCCCGCCACGCGTTCACGCAACGGCACCGATATGCCGGTCCCCGCGCCGATGGCATCCGTCTGCTTGCTCATGATGTCCCCTTACGTAGTAGTGCGCCCGATCGGATGACCGGGTGCACACCACTATGGACCACAACGGATTCCGACGCCATGGCATCCGGACAATGTGGTCGAACGATACCGGGTTATCCACACCTCGGGCATGTCGTCCACCGATATTGTGGACGGATGGCTCATACCCTGGAAGCACACCACAGCGGCGGGTCAGAGGAACGACACCACCGAGGGGATCACCCCGACGCAGATGAACGCGGGCAGGAAGCACAGCCCGGTCGGCATCAGCAAACGGACGGACAGTTTCGCCGCGCGCCGTTCGATGCCGGCCCGTGCGGCCCCATCGACGCGTTCGATGGCGGCGGTCAATCGCTCCTCCGGCGAAGCACCGTACAACCATGCGTCCTCCAACGCATCCCTGACCTGCCGGCAGCTCACCCCATGCCGCCGCTCCTGGCCGCACGGCACCACCCACGCCTCATGCCACGGCATCCCGCGGCGCAGCCCATCCGCCACCCCGCACAGATCGCCGCCGAACTCCCCGCCAACCACCCTCCCCACCTCGTCCAATGCCGTGGGGATCGATGACCCCTGCCGAATCACCACGGCCAGCATCCCCATCACCGCAGTCACGGAGGGGTCCTCCCACACCGCCTCCGACGATCCGCCGTCCGGCAACCGGTCATGGCGTCGTACCAGCAGCATCCACGCCATGCAACCTATTGAGACCGCTGCGCCCCACATCCACCACCCCATCGTCATGAATCCCCCTCATCCTCAAACAAGGCGCGCAACCACACCAGACCAATCAGATAGCAGACCCCTCCCAGTCCCAGACACGCCATCCCGCCGGCCGAACCGAGCAGGAACCCCACCGGATCGGCTCCCAGCAGCATGCCCATCGCCACCGTGAGGAACGGCAACGCCGACAACAACCTGACCGTGGCCAACGGCATGGCGAAGGCGTTGCGGCGCAGGTCCTCCATCATACGCAGCCGTCGATAGTCGTCGGCCACCACGTCGAGACAACGCACCATCTCGCAGCCCGAACGCTCGCTCAGCCGACACGCGGCCGTGAACTCGAACGCCATTGTCTCCACCTGCCGCATGGTCTCGTCACGATTCCGAGCACGCCGCAGCACCGCAACCATCCTGGCCACGGTAATGGACCGTGTGGCGAACGGATACCTTCCGTGACTCCCCAATGCCTCCTGCACTGTCCCACCGCCGCGCAGGCGGCCACGAACCTGGGCGAGGAATTCCCCCATGCCCTCGCCCGTCGGTACACCGGCACCGGCGTTGCCGCCACCGCCACAGCTCCGCCACCGCAATCTGCATACCGCGCTTGGGCGCCATGCGGTGGACACCGCGGCAGCCACCGCAACAGCCGCGCACACCGCCCAGCTCATCATGATTCCGCCGCCATCCACCGGCGCCGGAACGGTTCCCATTCCGGCGCATACGCGGCGCGGCGGCCATCCCATACGGCGATCGGCACGCCGGACAGGCTGCCGCGGTCATATATCAGGCAACCGATCTGGCCGATGTATCGTCGGCCGTTGCGCCGTTCCAGGTGCAGCACCACATCGAACGCACCGGCCGTCAACATCGCCAACGCCTGGGGAGCCAACCCCGCCAATAGTCCCAAGGCTTCCATCCGCGCCGGCACACGGGCCACGCCGTCGGCGTGCAGGGTCGTCATACCGCCGTGATGCCCGGAGTTCAGCGCACGCAACAAATCGGCGATCTCCTCGCCGCGGCATTCGCCCAGCACCACACGGTCCGGGCGCATACGCAGCGTGGCCTTCACCAGTTCCGGCAATCCCACCGCGCCGGCCCCCTCCACGTTGGCCTCGCGCGAAACCAGCGACACATGGTTCGCCAGTCCCAGCATGCCGAGCTCACGCACCTCCTCCACCGTTACGATGCGTTCGCTCGCGCCGCATTCGGCGAGCAGCGCCTTCATCAATGTGGTTTTGCCGGTTCCCGTGCCTCCGGTGATCAGGATGGTCGCGCGCCTTGATACCAGCCCTCTGAGCAACGGCAGCCACGTCTTCGGCATGGCACCCCGGACCGCCAACGATTCCAATCTGGGCATACCGCATTCGGGGAAACGAATCGAGATCGCGGCACCCTGCGGCACCAACGGCGCGATCACCGCATGCACGCGTATGCCGCCGGCGGTCGAGGCATCGGCGATCGGACAGGCATCGTCCAGCCGTCGGCCAAGCTGCGCGCACAGCTGCACGGCATAGTCGCGCACGGTCTGCGGGGAACGGAACGCCGCATGCGGATGGAACTCGTCCATCCCGTTGCCGCGATCAACCCACACACGCCCGTCACAGGTCACCGCCACATCGGTGACGTGCGGATCATGCGCCACATCCTCCAACGGCCCCAGCATCAATCGGTCATCCATCCCCACCCCCTTGGGCCATCATCGACTCCACGCTGTCCGTCAGTCGCCGGATGGCACGACGGTTGCGCCCTCGGAGCGCGCGCAAGCCCAGCCCCTGGAGCATATCGTCATGCAGATGCCTGTCATAGCGCACACAGGCTTCGAGCGGCGCATCCAGATAGTCCTCGGCCTCCACGCCGCTCACCACGCCTTTGCCGCGCGCGCCATGGGGATGGACGCCAACCAGCAGCGTCCTCTTGCGGAGCGTGCCGGGGACGTGCTCCAGCCAGACCTTGGCCCTGGCCAATCCCAATACCGACAGCTCCACCGCCACAACCTGAACCCCGGCCGCCACACCCGGCAACCTCTGACCGAGAGGACCACGCCCGGCATCCACTACCACCGTCTGGCTTGACTCGCGCAGGGCGTGCAACACCGCCTCCATCTCCCATGAGCCCGGAGCCTCGCCGCTCCATGGGTTGCATGCCAGTACACCGATACGACCCCACTGCGGCAGCTCATGGGCCAGCGCCCCGCCGTCGATGCGTCCGAGCGGGGCCTCCACCGTTTCGAAGCGGAGTCCGGATTCCCCTTCCAGGCCGAGCAGTACATCGAGGCCGCCGCCGTCGAAATCGGCATCGACCAGGGTGCACCGGCGGTCGCGCCGGTCCAATTCGGCGGCCAGCATGGCCGACACCGTGCTGGCGCCGAGCCCGCCGCTGACGGCCGTGACCGCGACCAGGTTGGCGTGCAATGTGGCGGTGGCCAGCGCCGGCGGACGAACGCCCCCGCCGCGCCCGACAGAGGGTAACGCCATGGCGGAAACCGTCCGGTGCCGCGCCTGCACGGCGACGTCCGTGGTCTTGTCCCGCCGGCTGCGCGGCGGTGATGTGGTTCCTGATGTGATGCTCATACGACGATTGAATGCTCTGCCCCAACTCGCGCTCAAGCCCGATGGGCCAATGTGGTCGAACGATGCCGGGTTATCCACACCGCCGGCGTGTCATCCACATGAGCGACCTGCACACATAACGAAAAGACCCGCCGAAGCGGGTCTTCCGACAAGTCCAACAGCGGCGGAATCGCAACACAACATCATCGTTGTAACGGTAAGTCTTTCCAATGCCCGTTCAACGTAACAGTCCTTTGTGACCATACACTTTTGTGGGCTTCCACCTGTTCAGTTGTCCTTGTACTTGCCATTATGCTCGGCGCTGCGCCAGGCGCAACCCGAAAACCACGAATGTGTTCTTTTTTGCCGAAGTGTTCTGCAACCGAACATCGTCACGCCCTCCATGAGAGGTCCTGCGACTATCGAACGGGTTCCGATGTTCATTTCTGTTCGCATCGCCGCAGCGCGGCGTGTCGCAGCGCCGTCCTGCGGCCCGATCGCCCAACCATGCCCCCAACGAGACAGTTTATGTAAACAGCGGTTGAATTCTTGCGTTTTCGCGTGCGCCGCAATCGTTGTCATCCTAAAGTAGAGGACTATGGCACAAATATTCGACGCATCATCGAAGGCGATCCTGCGCAGCCAAATCGCTGAGCACATCGCCGAAACCGATAAGGACGACAGGCGCGAGGCTCGCGACGGCGAGGCCCCGCTGCCCGACGACCGCTTCTTCGAGCGTGAGCTGAGCTGGCTCAAGTTCAACTGGCGTGTAATGGAGCTCGCCCAGGACGAAAGCCTGCCGCTGATCGAGCGCGCCAGCTTCGCCGCGATCTTCGCCTCCAACCTGGACGAATTCTTCATGGTCCGTGTGGCCGGCCTGAAGCGCCGCATCGACACCGGCATCGCCGTGACCTCATCAAGCGGCCTGAGCCCCCGCCAGCTGCTCCGTTCCCTGGGCGAACAGGCACACGCCATGCAGGACGAGCACGCCCACTATGTGGTGGATACGCTGCTGCCGGCCCTGGCCGACGAACGCATCGTGCTGCTCAACTGGGACCAGCTGAGCACCTCCGAACAGGAGCGTCTGTCGCGCTACTACCGCCAGCAGGTGTTCCCGGTCCTGACCCCGCTGGGCGTGGATCCGGCCCACCCGTTCCCGTATGTCTCCGGCAAGTCGCTGAACCTGGCCGTCATCGTGGAGAACCCCACGTCCGGCAAGTCGCACTTCGCCCGCGTGAAGATTCCGGACAACCTCAACCGTCTGGTGCCGGTCGATGACCGCACCGACGAGGAGGGCGCCGAGGAGCGCTACGGCTTCATCACGATGGAGAACCTGATCATCGCGCACCTGGAGTCGCTGTTCCCGGGCATGATCATCAAGGAGGCCCGTTCCTTCCGCGTGACCCGTAACGAGGACATCGACGTGGAGGAGGACGACGCCGAGAACCTGCTCAACGCGATGGAGAAGGAGCTGCTGCGCCGCCGCTTCGGACCGCCGATCCGCCTGGAGATCTCCGACGCGACCAGCCCGTTCCTCTCCCAGCTGCTCGCCGACCAGCTCGGCGTGACCAGCGACGAGGTGTACCGTCTGCCGGCCCCGCTGGATATGACCGTGCTGTTCGAGCTCGGTGGCATCGACCGTCCGGACCTGAAGTACCGTCCGTTCGTGCCGACCACGAACCGCCAGATCGCCGAGGTCGAGTCCAGCCGTGCGCAGGACATCTTCGCCGCGATCCGTCAGCACGACATCCTGCTGCACCACCCCTACGACTCGTTCTCGACCTCCGTGCAGGCGTTCCTGGCGCAGGCCGCGGCCGACCCGAAGGTGCTGGCCATCAAGCAGACGCTGTACCGCACCTCGAGCAAATCCCCGATCATCGACGCGCTGATCGACGCCGCCCACGCCGGCAAGCAGGTGCTGGCGCTGGTCGAGATCAAGGCGCGATTCGACGAGGACGCGAACATCGCCTGGGCACGCAAGCTCGAACGAGCCGGCGTGCACGTGGTCTACGGCATCGTGGGCCTGAAGACCCACTGCAAGATCTCGCTGGTGGTCCGTCAGGAAGCCGATGGTCTCAAGCGCTACTGCCATGTGGGCACCGGCAACTACAACCCGAAGACCGCGCGCCAATACACCGATCTGGGCCTGCTGACCTGCGACCCGGTGGTCGGCCAGGACCTGACCCGCCTGTTCAACCAGCTGTCGGGCTACGCGCCGAAGTCGAGCTTCCACCGCCTGCTGGTGGCGCCGCGCACTATCCGCACCGGTCTGATCCAGCGCATCCGCCGCGAGGAGGACGCCGCACGCGCCGGCAAGGAGGCGTGGATCAAGATCAAGGTCAACGCGATCGTGGACGAGAAGACCATCGACGCGCTGTACCGCGCCAGCCAGGCCGGGGTCAAGATCGACATCGTGGAACGCGGCATCTGCGCGCTCAAGCCAGGCGTGCCGGGACTGAGCGAGAACATCCGCGTCCGCTCGATTCTCGGCCGCTTCCTGGAGCACAGCCGCATCTACGCCTTCTGCAACTCCGACGGCCCGCAGATCGGCGAAGGCCCGGTCTCCGGCCCCGAGGTGTGGATCGGTTCCGCCGACCTCATGCACCGCAACCTGGATCGCCGCGTCGAGGCGCTGGTGCGCATCACCGACCCGGACCAGATCAACGAGCTGATCAGCTACGTCGACCTGCAGATGGCGGACAGCACCGCCTCCTGGCATATGCAGCCGGACGGCACCTACATCCGCCACTCCCGTGACGAGGAGGGCCGTCCGCTGGTCGACAGCCAGGACTACCTGATCAAGCGTCATCAGCGCCGTCCGCGCGGCAACAGCTGACGCCGTATTCCGCATACCGCACGATGGCCGGCCCCACGGGGTCGGCCATCGTCGTTTCTTAAGAAAACTACGTAGCCGCAACCCGGGAGTGACCTACAATGAGAGGAATGGGAAACAAAGTCAGACGAGTCGTGGAAGCGGCGGGCGGCATTCTCTACCGTTGGCGCGAAACGCCGCCGAACGCATCCGATTCCCCGGAACATGACCTCGACAACCTCCAGGTCTGCATCGTCCACCGTCCCAAATACGACGACTGGAGCTGGCCGAAGGGCAAACTCGATCCCAACGAGTCGCATCGCCACGCCGCGGTCCGCGAACTCGGCGAGGAAACCGGCACCACCGTGGAGCTCGGCCCATACCTCGGCGAGGTCGAATACCCGTTGTCCGAAGAGGGCAAGAAAACCCGGCGGTCCAAGGACCGTACCGTCGACACCAAGCACGTGATGTTCTGGATGGCGCGTCCGGTCGAGGCCGTGGACGCCGAACACCTGATCGACGCCTTCGGCCCCGTGCACCGCGCCGACGTCGGCGAGATCGACGGCATCAGCTGGATGTCGGTACGCGAGGCGCGGCGCATCCTGACCCATTCCACCGACAAGGACCTGTTGGCGATCTTCGTGGACCGCGTCAGGGAAGGCGCCGCTCGCTCGCACGCGATGATCATCGTGCGGCACGGCAAGGCGGAGGCCCGCAAAGTATGGAAAGGCACCGACGCGAACCGCCCGATCACCCCTCGCGGCGCGGCCTACGCCTTCGCCCTGAACCGCGAACTCGCCTGCTACAACCCGACACAACTAGCCACGTCGCCGTGGATGCGCTGCCAGGAAACCCTGCAGGTGCTCTCCTGGCAGACCGACCGCCCGATGAACCACGTGGACGAGCTGACCGAAGACGCCTTCGCGGAGGACCCCGACGCGACATGGCGGCGGTTCCTGCAGGAGATCCAAGACACCCTCAACAACCGTCGCAACACGGCCATCTGCATGCATCGTCCGGTCATCGGGGGCATGTTCGACCACCTGCGCGGCATGTGCGCCACCAAGCTGCTCGGCAAACGGCTCATCGCCAAATCCCCGTATATGCCCACCGGTAACGCCGTGGTACTGTATGTCATCGATTCACCCAACGGTCCCCGCATCATCGACATCCAAAAGGTGGCCCCCATTGTCTACTAGCGCACTGCACTACGGTTCCGGTTCGATCCTGCCCAGCCGCTCCGGGTTCGCCGCCTCCACGGGCGGCGCGCGGCCGGCGCGCCCCGGCCAGCTCAGCCAAGGGCTGCTGGACGGCCTGGCGGGCGGCGCCGATCCCGAAACGATTCGCGAGCTCAGCCATACCTCCGCGGCGGCCCTGCTCGACCGGGTCCATCACACCGAGGACCCGGAAGTGGTCGCACGCGTGCTGACGCTGGTCGACCACGAGGGCGTGGACGTCATCGCGGAGCTGTGGAGCCACGCGGAGCCCGACTCACTGCCGGGGGTGCTGTGGCGGCTGTACCTGCTGCGAACGTGGATGCGCAAGCGGACGACCGCGATCGCGCAGCTGTGGCGGCTGGGCGAGCCGACCGTGACCTCGGCCTCGGTGATTGCGGGCGTGAACCAGGCCCCCACCGAAGAGGACATCGCGGCCACCGCCGATTCGATTCTGGCCGGTGCGTTCACGGGTGATTTCGCCGTGGCATTGGACCGTGCGGCAGTGTTCACCGACGTGGTGGCCAACGGGTTGCGACTCCAGGCGCACCGGATGGTGGCGGGTTATGGTCCCGACGCAGCCGCATCGGACGAGGAGAAAACGGCGCGCACCCAAGCCGCGCGCCTCATGCATACCGCCGGCAACCTGATGAGCACCGCCAAGGTGTTCCATCACGGCGCCGCGCTCTGGCGGCACGGCAAGCTCGAATAATCCGGCGTGGCATACGCCGCGAGCCTGTACAATGTAGATTCGCGCCGGACCGTGCTTAAGCCCCGGGCTCCATTTGTTGCCGCTGCGAGCGGCGTTTGCGCCGACAGGCGCTTTCACGGTTCGGCGCTTCGCCTAATCTTCTATCGCGTGGAATCGCGGCGCACCAGATCGAACGAGGTCACGTATTTGCGCGCCGGTTCCGACGACCCCTCGATGCGCGCGACCAGCATATCCACGGCATGTCGCGCGTAATCATCCACATGCGGGTCGATCGTCGTCAATCCGGGCATGCAGTACTCGGCATCCGGCACGTTGTCGAACCCAATGACCTGCATATCCTGCGGCACGCGCACGCCGCGCCGCTGCAGCTCGTGGATCACCCCGATGGCGAGCGCGTCGTTCAGGCACATGACCGCATCCGGACGCGGCGCATCCGGATCGTCCAACAGCCCCGCCACCGCATCGCGGCCGCCGGACTGCACCCAATCCGCGTTACGGACCAGCCGCCAATCGACCTGCAGGCCACGCTCCTCATGGGCCAACACATAGCCGCGAGTACGCATCGTGCTGGTGGTTTCGGGCAGCGACTCGCGGTCGGCATCCGGGCATGCGTTCTCCGCGGTGCCGCCGATCAACGCGATCCTGCGGCATCCCGAATCCAGCAGCGACCCCACCGCGGTGCGTACGGCCTCCACGTTCGGCATCGTGACCCAATCGCACAACCCTTGCGTATCGTAATCGCCCACAATCACCAACGGATACGGCTGATGCAGTATCGTGCGATCCGTGATCGGCGAACCCATGAAGAAAATCCAGCCGTCCGCGGCCAGCTTCTTCGTCTCCGGAATCGCCTGCTCCAAGCCGCCGGCGCTGTTGTAGGTATCAGTGATCACCGCGTACCCGCGGGAACGTGCCGCCGCCACGATGCTGTCGGCGAGATAGGGCATGAACGGCTGGCAGAAATCGGTGATGGCCAGTCCGATGAGCTTCGTACCGCCGGTTTTCATGGCCCGGGCGGACACGTTGACACGGTATCCGAGGCGTTCGATGGCATCCTGAACACGCTGGCGCGTCTCCGGGCGCATACTGCCGGTGTTGTTCAGCACATTCGATACCGTCTTGATGGAGACGCCCGTCTCGCGCGCCACGTCGGTGATGGTCACCCGTTTCGCCACAGCACCCCTCTCGTCGTACCTCGGGCATGTTCGCACGGCTCGGCCGGAACGCCCGTCTGATTCCAGCATAACGCGTTTTCCCCTATGCAATCCGTTCCCTGCCGCCGAGCCCGGGGGAAACGAGGCCGTACGGTCCGACCTTCCACGGACCAGACCGCACGGCCGCTCGCGTCACTTGATGTGCAGGGCGGTCCAGCTCACCGGGGGCAGCGAGACGCGAACCGTGCCGGTCTCGGCGTCGTACGCGGCCGACTCGTTGGCGTGCGGGGTCACCCGGTTCTGATCGTCAAGCGTGTTGGCGGCGAACAGGTCGTCGTCGTGCAGCGTCTGCGCCTCCACGGACGCCGGCACCGCGCCGTCCTGCAGCTTGACCTCGAACTCGGCGGTCGACTCGAGCGAACGGTTCACCGCGAACACGGCAAGGGAACCGTCGGCGCAGCGCACGGCCACGGCGTTCACGCCGTCGACCTCGCCGTACCGCGGCGTATCCACCGTACCGGCGGTCAGCTTCGGTTCCAGCACGGTACCGCCCTTGGCCAGGCGCGCGGTGACGGAGAACGGGTGGAACGTGGTCTGACGCCAGGCCGGGCCACCCGGCTCCGTCATGATCGGGGCGATGACGTTGACCAGCTGCGCCAGGCTGGCGGCGTGCACACGGTCGGCGTTCTTCAGCAGGGTGATCATCAGGTCGCCGAACACCACGGCGTCAGTGGCGGTGTAGATGTCCTCCAGCAGGCGCGGGGCCACGGGCCAGTTGCCGATGCCTTCGGGGGTCTTGCTCGGTTCCTCGCCCTGATACCAGACGTTCCACTCGTCGAAGGAGATGTACACGTCGTGCGTGCTCTTCAGGTGGGCCTTCGTGGCGTCGATGACGGCGGCGACGTCCTTGATGAAACCGTCCATGTCCACGCCGGAGGCCAGGAAGCTGGCCATGTCGCGCGTGCCGTCCTTCTTGAAGAACGGCTGGTAGTAGGCGTGGCAGGAGATGAAGTTCACGTTCTCGTAGGTCTTCTCGAGCACGGTCTGCTCCCATTTGCCGAAGGTGGGCATGCCGTGGGCGGAGGAACCGCAGACCACCAGCTCCACGTTCGGGTCGATCTGGCGCATGCCGGCGGCCACGGAGGCGGCGAGCGTGCCGTAATCCTCGGCGGACTTGTGGCCGAGCTGCCACGGGCCGTCCATCTCATTGCCCAGGCACCACATGCGGATGTCGAACGGCTTGTCGGCACCATTGGCGCGGCGACGTTCCGATAGCTCGGTGCCGCCGGGCACGTTCGCGTACTCCAGCAGATCGAGCGCCTCCTCCAGACCGCGGGTGCCGAGGTTCACGGCCTCCATCAGCTCGTTGCCGCCGGTGGCCTCCAGCCATTCGGCCATCTCGTGCAGGCCGAACTCGTTGGTTTCGGTGGAATGCCAGGCCAGATCGAGACGGCGCGGGCGGCTCTCCTTGGGGCCGACGCCGTCCTCCCAGCGGTAGCCGGACACGAAGTTGCCGCCCGGGTAACGGATGGTGGTGGCGCCGAGTTCCTTGACCAGGTCGATGACGTCCTTGCGGAAGCCGTGTTCGTCGGCGGTCGGGTGTCCCGGCTCGTAGATGCCGGTATACACGCAACGGCCAAGGTGCTCGACGAACGAACCGAACAGACGATTGTTGACCGGAGCGACCTCAAAATCGTCATCGACGACGAGACGGGCGGCCAGATGGTCCTGCTGGGACATGGGATTCCTTTCTACATATCTGCATGCACTCTGCATACGTGACACGTATCCATACAACGATGTACCGCGGAGGCGCGGGCGACCGGGGACATCCGTGCGACAGCCACCAGTGTAGTACAACCTTGTACTGACTGCCGGAAGGCGTGTCGCAGAGACGACCGGGCCCTTCTGGTGCACCATCACCGCACCACTGCAACAAAAGGACCTCTTAGGCCTCAACGACGAGTCCAAATGACGCACTGGCACCATAAAGCTGCGACAAAAGGACCATAAAAAACGCCCGGCGGATCCGAAAGATGCACCTATACCGCAAAACTGCATCAAAAAGGGCCGCGAACCGTACAACGACGGTTCGCGGCCCCTGACATGCCATTAGGCCATCCGGCTCACGCCGGCTGTTCGGCCTGCCGGCTCAGCCCTCGCGCTTGGGCGCTTGGCTGGCCACGCGGGTCAGGCGCGGCGGGCGACGCGTGGACACGAACAACGGCTGCACCTCGACCAGCGGGTTGTACGGCGCCAGGCCGAACCACTTGACCGGGGAACCGGCCACGCGGCGGATCGCGTACTTGATCTGCAGCGAGAGGGCACCGCGGCCGGAGACCTTCGACTCGGGCATCAGCGCCTTGTGGATCACCACGTAGCGGATGGTGCCGATGCCGGGATCGGCGTCAAGCTTCGGGTAGATCGACTGCTGGTTCGGCAGTTCGCCGGTTTTCTCCAGATCGTGCATGATCTGATGCAGGTAGGCCGGGATGGACTGCGACACCTTGAAGCCGAGCCGGATGCGCACACGGAACAGGTAATCCGTGCCGAAGTTCTCGACCGAATACTCGCGGGTGAACGGCTCGTCGGTGGTCTCGACGACCACCGCCCACCATGCGCGTGCGCGCTTGGGGTGATCAGCGAAAATCGAGAAGAAGATGTCCGTATCGAGACGCTTCAGGTCCGGATCGCTGGTCAGGTAGACGATGTTGTCCGCGAACCGGTGAATGCGGCTGTCGCCGTGCAGCTTGTCCAGCGCGGGGAGGAAGTCCTTCGGCATCATATGGCGACGCTGCGAGCGCTCCAGCTTGGTGCCCTCGTTCCACGTGTACATGATCATGAGGATCGCCAGCGTGAGCAGCAGGGTGAACCAGCCGCCGTGCAGGAACTTAGCCATCGAGGCGGCGAAGAACAGGATCTGGATCGCCAGGAACACGATGGTGAACACAACGGCACCGAACTTGTTGCTGCGATGCCACAGGTAGATGCCCAGCAGGATCGTGGTGGTGATCATCGTGATGGTCAGCGCCAGACCGTAGGCCGCCGAGATATGCTCCGAGTCGCGGAACAGCAGCAGCACGGCCAGCGTGGCCACGCACAGCACCACGTTGACGACCGGAATGTACAGCTGGCCGCGGGTGCGGGCCGGGTACCGGACCTGCAGATGCGGCATCCAGTTGAGGCCAGTGGCCTCGGAGACCATGGTGAACGCGCCCGTGATCAGCGCCTGGGAGGCGATGATGCCGGCGGTGACCGACAGCACGACGGCCACATAGCGCACGTTCGGATCCATCATCTGGAAGAACGGGTTGATGCCCTCGGCATCGGCCAGTTCGGAGTTGTTCTGGTTGCGCAGCATCCAGGCGCCCTGACCGAAATAGTTGAGCACCAAGGCGACCTTGATGAACGGCCAGGTGAAGTAGATGTTGCCACGGCCCACATGCCCCATATCCGAGTACAGCGCCTCGGCACCGGTGGTCGACAGGAACACGGTGCCCATCAGCGCCAGGCCGGCGGCGTTATTCGGGCTGAACAGGAACTTGATGCCGTAGTACGGGTTGAGCGCGGCGAGCACGGACCAGTCGTTGCCGATGGCCACCACGCCGACGACCGCCAGGAACGCGAACCAGACCATCACCACCGAGCCGAACACCTTGCCGATCGACTCGGTACCGCGCGACTGCACGGCGAACAGGATCACGATGATCACCGCGGTAATCATCATCGTCAGATCCTTGTTCTCGGTGAACAGATGCTCCAACGCCGGCAGCGTCTTCAGACCTTCGACGGCGGACGAGATCGACACGGCCGGCGTCAGCACCGAGTCAGCCAGGAACGCCGCGCCGCCGAGCATGGCCGGTATGACGAGCCACGCGCCGTACTTGCGAATCAGCGAATACAGGGCGAAGATGCCGCCTTCGCCGTTGTTGTCGATACGCATGGCGATCAGCACGTACTTGACCGTGGTAATCAGCGTGATCGACCAGAACACCAGCGACAGCATGCCGAGCACGGCCTCGCGCCCGGTGTTGGCCAGGCCGCCCTGACCGGACAGGAAGGTCTGCGCGGTGTACAGGGGCGAGGTGCCGATGTCGCCGTAGACGACGCCGAGCGCCACGATGGCCATGCCGAGGCTGACCTTATCCGGACTGGACTGCAGTTTGCACCACCAGCGACCGATCGGGCCGCGGGCGGCGACCTTATCGAGTTTCTCGGCCTCCTTGCGTTCGGCCTCCTGCTGCTTGGTGATTTCCTCGCGCTCTTCCTTGGTCAGCTTGCTGCGCGAGACCTTCGGCGCGTTAATGAATGAATCCGCCCTGAGCAGAGTTTGATCGGGTTTCTCGGCGTTTCTATTAGCCGCGGAAGCACCATTACGTTTCCCAGACTGCTTCCCGTTCTGCGACGACCCACGCTGACGTGATTCCGCCATAGTACATATCCTCCATCGCCGGGGACCTTCCCCGCACGCGAGTTTCTCTCACTAGTACGAGAAGCGGCGCCGATTTTCGACGCCGCTCCCCTGCACTGCTGGATAGTCTATACGGTTCCTTCACCTTTTGCGAATCGAATTGTGAAGACGACCCCGGAAACCGTTGTCCCGCAACGGTTTCCACACTCCGGAAACACACCGCGACCATACGCGAAACGCCGCCGCGGGACGACAGGAATCCATCGTTCCGCGGCGACGCGGATATGCACCGTGTGGCGCGTGGTCAGAACGACAACGGCCTGACGTACGACCCGACCTGCGGCCGCACGACCTCCAGCGTGCCGTCGGCGTTGTGCATCAACGGTGCGAACACCACCTCGCGATGGCACCCGTCGCCCCCCGACCAGCGTCCCGCCGGATGGTACGCGAAGCGATGGTAGGCGATGATCCACTCGTCGGTTCCCGGAATGTTGACGATATTGTGATGCCCGGTACCGTACAGGCCGTGCGCCGGGTCCTGCTCCAGCAGCGTGCGCGGCTCGCTCCACGGCCCCTCAAGGCTCGGTCCCATCGCGTATTTCACGCAGTACTCCGGGTCGCGCGCGTCGTTCTCGCTCCACGAGGCGTAGTAGATGCCGTTGCGTTTGTGAATCCAGATCGCCTCACGGAAATCGCCGGGGATCCAGGAGAACGCGCGGTTGCGGTCGAAGCCGAGGCAGTCGCTGTCGAGCGGCGCAACCCACGCCCGACCGTTGCCCCACAGGAAATACCGGGTGCCGTCGTCCTCCACATATACGCCGGGGTCGATCGTATGGCAGTCGAAATCACCGCGACGCACGATCGGTTCGGGTTCGGCGAGGAACGGACCATACGGGGTCTCGGCCGTAGCGGCACCGATCTGGTTTCCCGCGACGAAATAGAACACGTAGCGGCCGTCTGCGGCACGCACGATGCTCGGCGCCCAGGCACCGTTCTCGCCACTCCACCACGGCACGTCACGCAGGTCCAACGCGGGGTAGCGCTCCCACGTCGCCAAATCGTCGGAGACGTACACGCTGAACACGGTGGTGCCCCAGTCGTCCACACCGTCGTCGGTGCAGTACAGGAAGTACCGCCCGTCGAAGATCGCGAGGTTCGGGTCGGCGCAGTAGCGGCGCAGGGGGTTGGTGTTCAGCCGGGTGTCGTTGACGCGGTGGGGCAGGTCGCCGCGCGCGGCCTGCGCCAGACGCGGCTGTTCCATGGCAATGGTCATGTCATGTACTCCTTGTATCGGTCCGCCCGCCGCCCGCGGAAGGAAGGGGACGGACGGCGGGCGGGACGGTTCGTTCAGCCCTTGACCGAGCCGGCGACCAGGCCGGCCACGATCCACTTCTGGCAGAAGATGAAGAACACGAACACCGGCAGCAGCGCCAGCACCGTGATCGTCATGAAGCTCGGCCAATCGGTGGAGAACTGGCCGACCGCGTTGTACACCTGCAGGACGATCGTGCGCAGATCCGAGCTGGAGATGAACACGTTCGCGTTCATGAAGTCGTTCCAGGTGCTCATAGTCTGGAATACGACCACGGTAGTCAGGATCGGCTTGATCAGCGGCATGACGATGTTCCAGAAGATGCGCAACGGTCCGGCGCCGTCGATGCGGGCAGCCTCGATCAGCTCGAACGGCAGCGAGCGCATGTAGCCGACGATCAGGAAGTAGCAGAACACAGCGCCACTGAGGTAGATGATGATCAGACCGGCAAGCGTGTTGACCAATCCCACCTGGGCCTCCATGCGATACAGCGGGATCAGCGTGGTCTGCGCGGGCACGATGAAGGCGACCATAAGGATGGCGCCCACCGCTGCGGTGAATGTGGATTTGCGCAGGATCATGCCGTAGGCGGCGAGCGCACCGACGATGACCTGGATGGCCACGCCGAAGAACGTGACGATCAGGGTGTTGATCAGCGAGCGGACGATCGGCACCGTCTCGAACGCGTCGATGTAGTTCTCCAGCGTCCACTCGGCCGGCAACCCCAGCGGGTTGGCGTTCATGTCGGGAATCGTCTTGAACGTGTTGATGACGATGTACCACAGCGGCACGGCGCACAGCAGGGCCAGGGCGATCATCACCACGCTGGTGATGACCGAGCCGATACGGCGGCGTGTGGTGAAGTTCATGCCGGCACCCTTGGGCGCGGGAGCGGAGATCTTGCCGTCGACGCTCATCACTGGAACCTCCTCGAAATCAGGTTGGAAATGCCCATCTGCAGGAACACCACGATGCCCGTGGCGATGAAGAACAGCACGGCCAGAGCGGAACCGATGCCGTACTGGGACTGGCCGATGCCCTGCTGGATGATCGACTGGGTGACCGTGTACGTGGAATAACCAGGGCCGCCCTTGGTCATCGTGTAGGGCAGGTCATAGACCTTCAGGCCGCCGGACATCAGCAGGAACGTCGAGGTGACGATGCCCGGGGTCAGCTGGGGCAGCGTGATGTGGACGAATTGCTGCAGGGGGCTGGCGCCGTCGACCCTGGCCTGCTCGTACAGGTCGGCCGGAATGGCCTGGAGGAAGGCCAGGTACAGCGTGGCGTGCCAGCCGATCTGGGCCCAGATGGCGATGAAGATCACGCAGAACTTGGCAAGCGCGTTGTTACTCAGCCACGGGACCGGATCGATGCCGAACGCCGAGAGCACGGAGTTGACCACGCCGCTTTTCATCGGCGAGAAGATGTACTGCCAGACCATGCCCATGATGGCCAGGGACGGCACGGAGAAGAAGAAGAATACGGAGCGGACGAAATTGCATCCGACGAACTTCTTATTCAGGACTACGGCCAGGGGAATGGCGAGCGCGGTCACGCCGATCATGACCACGACCGCGTACAGGATGGTGAACCCGAGACCTTCCAGGATGGAGGAGTCGGCGAACACCTTGGCGTAATTCTCAAGGCCGACCCAGTTCATGTCCATGCTGTACCCGTTGAAGTCGGTGAACGAGAAGTACAGCGTCTGCACCAGCGGCACGAGGAACAGAATGACGAACACCGCCAGGATCGGCAGCAGGAACCAGAACGAGGTGAGATCCTCCCGCAGGCCCTGCGCCTTGCGACGCTTGCGGTACACCTCCTCGTTCAGGGGCGGCAGCGTCGCCGCGGATTGACTTGTATGACTCATGGTCTCTCCAATCTCAGTAATGGAGTAATGGATGTCAATGGATGGTTCAGCGTCGGAACCATTACGGAGAACGGCCCCCGTACCGTTCCATGGCACATGAATTGCCGTGGGGTCGCGAAACCGGCGCGCCGTGCAGGCGTTCGGCGAGTTCCGCGAGAGAAGTTCAAGACCGGCCGACGCGACCGTGACATATATGTCACGCCGGCCTGGTCCATCGGCGACCGCTTACTGCGCGGCGGCCATCTTGGCGTCGATGTTGTCGGCCCATTCGTCGACAGTGATCTCGCCCTGCACCAGACGCTGGCTTTCGGCCTGCTGAGCGGTGATCAGCACGTCCGGGTTGCTGTAGAAGTTGGTGGACAGGAAGTACGTGCCGGGCTGTACGTTCTGCTGGTACACCGTGGTGTACTGTTCGGTCACCTCGGACTCATAGCCTTCCACGGTGACGGCGTTGCCGTTGGCGGTCTGCTGGTCGAGTGCCCAATCGCTGGCCATGAACTCCAGGAACTTCTTGGCGGCGTCAAGCTTCTCGCCTTCCAGCTTGGAGTAGATGGCGAACGCCGGCGACGGGGAGCCCTGGGCGTAGCTTTCCATGCCCTCCTCCAGGATCGGCATCGGAGCGTAGCCCCAATTCATGTCTGCGTCCTGGAAGGTGCTGAAGTCCCACGGACCGGTGCAGATCATGGCAACCTGTCCGTTGGCGAACTGGGTCTTCATGTCATCGCCGCTGATGCCGACCGTGTCACGGGTCACCAGATCACGCTCGTACAGCTCCATCCAAGCTTCGACGGCCTCCTTCTCATCGGCGCCCGGCGTCTGCGGATCCTCGTCGACAAGCGTGGTCACGTCCACGCCCTCTTGGGCGAACTGCGATCCGAGGAACGCGTCGGGGATACGGCTGAGACCGTCGGCGATCGTCTCCAGATACGGGGTGATGCCGGCGTCCTTGAGATCCTGGCACAGGTCGAGGAACTCGTCCCACGTCGCCGGCGGCTCCTCCACGCCGACCTCGGCGAGCAGATCCTTGTTGTAGACGATGCCCGAGGCCCACGAGGTCAGGGACATGCCGTAGACCTTGCCGTCACGGGAGACGAAGTCCTTGTTGGCCTGGGAGATGTTCTCCATGAACGGCTCGTTGGTCAGGTCGAGCACGTAGTCGTTGTCCATCAGATCGGCCTTGTTCTCGGAGGTGATGATGAACACATCGGGCGCCTGGTTGCCGACGAGGCGGGTCTGCAGGGTCTGGATGTACTCCGGGGTGGGCGGCGAATAGCTGAAGTCGATGGCGATATCCGGATTCTCCTCCTCGAACTTGTCGATGAAGGGCTGCATGATCTGCTCGTTGTCCCAGCTCAGGAAGCTGATGGTGGTTTTGCCCGAGTCCGCGCTGCCGCATGCGGCGAGCGGCAATGCCACGGCGACCGCGGCGACCGCGGCGAGCGCGACCTTGAGATTCCTGCGAAGTGTCATTGGGTCTCCTTTCGTTGCGGGCTTCCGCGCCCATGGTCAGGATGGCAGCCCCGCCGTCCCGTCTCCATTTGAATCCTGAATTGACACGATTCAATTGGCGATGATTCTGTTATACACGCATTGTTGAATCGTGTCAAATCATGGGGTACAGTAGCACTGAACACGGTGTTTCGCCGCCGCAACAACAACGACGGCGGCGACCGCGCAGTACGATGGGACGTATGGCGATCATCGCCATATGAGGAGGGAACATCATGGTCACGATGAGCGACGTGGCAAAAGCCGCAGGGGTGTCCCGGGCCACCGCGTCATACGCGCTGCGCGGCGACCCGCGCATCGCCCCCGCCACCGCTGACAAGGTGCTGCAGGCGGCCAAAACCCTGCGATACACCGCCAACCTGTCCGCACGTTCCCTGCGCTCGGGACGCAACGGCGTCGTCGCCGTCGCCATCTTCGAACTGGACCGGCCCTATCCCTCCGAGATGGCGGCCGCCGTCTCCCGAGAAGCCGCCCGCCGCGACATGCAGACCATCGTCCAGCAGACCTCGAACTCCAAGGACGACGAAATCTCCATCCTCCGGCACGTCACCAACCAACTGTGCGACGGCACCATCTTCAGCCCCGGCAACATCAGCGGCAAGGAGATCCGCGCCCTGATCGGAGGCAAACCGATCGTGCTGCTCGACGACATCTCCGTCGAGCCGGTCTTCGACTCCGTCGACACACCCTGTGAGGACGGGGCACAGACCGCCGTCGCCCACCTGCTCGACATCGGATGCCGCAACATCCTCATTGCCGGCGCCGGCCCGCAGGACCTCAACGCCGGGAACCCACCCATCGGCGTGCGCAGGAAACGCATCGTCGGATGCCGTCGCGCCCTCGAACGGGCGGGCATCCCGCTCTCCGCCGGCATGATGGTGCCGCTGGAGACCTGGGATTCGGAATCGGCACGGACGGCCGCGCACGCCATCGCCGACTCCGGACGTCCCGTCGACGGCGTATTCTGCATGACCGACACCATCGCGTTGGGCCTGATCCGCGGGTTTGCCGACCGTGGGATCCGCGTGCCCGAAGACGTGGCCGTCATCGGGTTCGACGGCATCTCGGAGGGCGAATGCTTCATCCCCTCCCTGTCCACCATCCGCACCGACCTCGACGATCTGGCGCGCAAGGCCATGGGGCTGCTGCTCAAGCGCATCGACGACGAAACCGACGACGCGCCCGTGCGCCTGACCGCCGACTACGAGCTGGTCGTGCGCGAATCCACGCGACGGTAGGCGCTCACACCCCGTACACGGTGCGGGTCACGCGGCGGGTGGCGCGCGCGACCTCGGCTACCGGCAGGTCGAACACGTCCGCCAACGCGGCCAGCGTGTACGGGATCATGTACGGCGCGTTCGTCCGGCCGCGATACGGCATCGGTGCCAGATACGGCGCGTCCGTCTCCACCATCACATGGTCGAGGCCCACAATGCGCGCCGACTCGCGGATGCCGTCGTTGCCCTTGTAGCTCACCGTGCCGGACATGCTCAGGTACCAGCCGTGCTCGCGAGCCACCTTGGCCATCTCCGCGTCGCCCGAATAACTGTGGAACACGGTGAATTCCGGGGCGCCGTCCGCCAGCAGCGTTTCGATGACCTCACGGTGCGCGTCGCGGTCGTGGATCTGCATCGGCAGGTTCAGCTCCTTGGCGAGCGCGATATGGTCGCGGAACGCCTGACGCTGCAGTTCGCGCGCCGAACCGCCTGTGCGGAAGAAGTCCATGCCGGTCTCGCCGATGGCCACCACCTGCTCGGGGTAGGTGACGGCCAGTCGATGCACCTCGGCGAGCGCCTGGTCGAAGGGCACGTCGTGATGCGGCTTGTACTTGAGCTCCAACCCGTCCGGCCCGGGTACACCGCGGTGCCCGTGCAGCACCGACTCGTTGGGGTGGATGGCCAGAGCCGCGTGCACCACGCCGGGATGGTCGAGGGCCATCTGCACGGCCGTCATCAGGTCCGGCAGCTCGCAACCGGAGTCGATGACGCCTTCGATGCCGACGGCCGCGGCCTGGTCGAGCAGCTCGCTGACGCTGTAGACGGGAACCGCCGGCTGCCCCTTCATCTCCGCCTCGTGGCTCATCGCCTTGGAGAAGGGGACGACGGAGGCGACATGCGTATGGTTGTCGATGGTCCGGGCGTCTTCGGGCAGCGGCTCGGGGGCCGGTGCCCAGCTGCGGTCGCGGTGATGCTTGCTCATGGTTCCCCAGTGTAGCCGGGAGGGGGTTCGCACTACCTCGCGATTCAAATCAGGAGGCCTTGATTTTCCTTGCCTCCGTTTTCGAAAGTCGAGGTAGTGCGAACCTCAGTTGGGCATCATCCCACAGCAATGACCGTAAACGACCACGCCAACATCCTGGAACAACATACAGCGTGCCTTGCGGCACGGCAATCCACCGATTCTCTCCTGCAGCCCATCGTCCGTATCCGTCGAAAAGGGAGCGGACAGCTCGTCCCATATTTCATCCACGACATGGAAAGCACAGGCGGAATCCCAGGCATACCGGCACTCCACCAACCGAAACGGACGCCCGCTGAACGCCAAGTCCGCCCACTAAATGACATCCCGTGAGCCCATGACCGAAAACGCGTCGCAACCCAGCAGTCCAACACCATGGGATAGTTCACCGGCCCGGAAACCCCTAAGCTGGAGATACATCGAATCGCCGGGCGGCCCAATGCCCAAAGAATCGGAGTGAAGCTTGGCGACCTAAACGAAAGGAGATGCCATGGTCACGCTCGACGATGTCGCCGCACGCGCCGGCGTCTCGCGCATGACGGCGTCGAACGCGCTTCGCGGCAAGACGGTCGTGCGCCCGGAAACGGCCCGCAAGGTCATCGCGGCCGCCGAGGAGCTCGGCTACCACCCCAACCTTGCGGCGCGCCAGCTCAGTTCGGGACGCACCCATGTCATCGGGCTGACCGTCGCCGACTTCGACCTGATCTTCCCTGCCGCCCTGGCCGCGGCCATCTCCGACCGGGCCCAGGCGCTCGGATACCAGGTCATCGTGCAGCAGACGCGGTTCTCGCACGACTTCGAACGCCGCATGCTGTCCAGTGCCACCAGCCAGATCTGCGACGGCACGATCATCTGCTGGCCCAGTTCCGCCTCCGCCGAGATGGAGACCTTCGCCCGCGACCACCCGCTGGTGCTGCTGGACGGGTTCGGCCTGGAAGGGCGCTGCGACTGCGTGTTCACCCCCTGCACCGAAGGCATGACGGCCGCAATGCGGCATCTGATCGAACATGGCTGCCACAGGGTGCTGATGCTCGGCGGCAGCTATCTGCCGCCGGAACGGTTCGCGGAGGCCGACACCTCCGAACGGCGCCGTATCCGGGGTGCGGCCGAAGGACTGCTGTCGAACGGCCTGCCGTACCGCGCCGAAGACGTCTACCCCTGCGGCTGGACGCGTGAGGCGGGGTACCGCCGCATGCGGGCCATCCTCGAGGAACGCCGCGACTTCGACGGCGTCTGCTGTCTGAACGACCCGATCGCGATCGGCGCGCTCACGGCGCTGACCGACGCTGGGATCCGCGTGCCGCAGGATGTGGCGGTCATCGGGTTCGATGGCGTGGAGGACGGCCGATATCTCTCCCCCGGTCTGACGAGCGTGGCCATCGACCCGAGGCAGGCCGCCGAGGTCTGCCTGGATCTGCTCATCGAACGCATCGGACAGCGGCCGGACGTCCCCACGGATGACGGAACCGCACCGCCGCGGACGATCACCCTCGGGTACCGGCTCGAATCGCGTGGCAGCGGTGAACGCCTGTGATTCGCAGGCGCACCCCTTGATATCGCCGCCCAAGCCACACGTGCTTGCCGCACCGAAATTTTAGCGCTACAATTCACGTGACGACAGGGAATGCATCCCGCGCATCCCGGCGGAGCAGCATCGCCCCGACCGCATAAACCCGCGGACGCATTCCACCCAACACAGCGAAGGAGCTCCATGACCACCTCACCCTTCACCATCGCCGGCAACGCCCTGACCTGGGTCGGCGACGGCGAGACAGTCCGCATCGAACCGTGGGGCGCGAACAGCGTCCGCGTGCGCGCCCGGCTCATGCAACCGATCGCCGACGCCGACTGGGCGCTGCTGCCGCCGCCCGCCGACGCCCCCGCACCGACCATCGTCATCGCCGATGACGGCTCCCAGGCCTCCCTGACCAACGAAGGCATCACCGTGACCGCGCGCATGCCCCGCTGGGACGGCCGCTGCGAGCTGACCTTCACCGACGCCGAGGGCAAGCTGCTGTTCAAGGAGGCCGACGACGGCGGCGCGCTGCGGCTCAAGGCGCGCAAGTACGAGCCGCTGTCCGGCGGCGGCGCCCGCACCACCGTCACGTTCGATGCCGACCCGCATGAGCACCTGTACGGCATGGGCGAGTACCAGCAGCCGGTCATGGACCTCAAGGGCACGTCGTTGGAGCTGGCGCACCGCAACTCGCAGGTCTCGGTGCCGTTCGTCGTCTCCTCGAAGGGCTACGGCTTCCTCTGGCACAACCCTGCGGTCGGACGCGCCACGTTCGCCAAGACCGGCACGCAGTGGCAGGCCGCGGCCTGCGACCAGATCGACTACTGGGTCACCGTGGGCACGATGCCCCAGATCGAACGCCAGTATGCCGACGCAACCGGCCACGCGCCCGTCATGCCCGAATGGGGCCTGGGATTCTGGCAGTGCAAGTTGCGCTACTGGAACCAGGAGCAGCTGCTCGAGACCACGCGCGAGTTCAAACGCCGCGGCATCCCGATCGACCTGATCGTCATCGACTTCTTCCACTGGCCGCTAATGGGCGATTTCCGGTTCGACGAGGAGTTCTGGCCCGACCCGAAGGCCATGGCCGACGAACTGCACGAGATGGGCATCAAGCTCATGGTCTCGGTCTGGCCGCAGATCGACCTGGAATCCGAGAACTATGACGAGATGCGCGCCCACAACTATCTGGCCCATGTGACCTCGGGCAAGGACGTGGGGATGTGGTGGCCGCGCGACAACCAGTTCCTCGACGCCACGAATCCGGAGGCGCGCGCCTTCGTGTGGGGCCTGGCCAAGCGCAACTACACCGACATGGGTGTCGATGCGTTCTGGCTGGACGAGGCCGAGCCCGAATGGGGCGGCGACTACGACTACGACCACTACCTGTTCCATATCGGCCCGGTGAACAAGGTCGGCAACGTGTACCCGCAGCTGTACAACAAGACGTTCTACGACGGACAGCTTCAGATCGGCCGCGAGAACGAGATCGTGAACCTGACCCGCGCCGCCTGGGCCGGCTCGCAGCGCTATGGTTCGTTGGTCTGGTCGGGCGACGTGCACTCCACCTTCGACGATCTGAAGGCACAGATTACCTGCCAGGTGCATATGGGCATGGCGGGCATCCCGTGGTTCACCACCGACATGGGCGGTTTCTGCGGCGGAAATCCGGACGATCCGGACTTCCGCGAGCTGTACGCGCGCTGGTGCCAGTTCTCCTGCTTCTCGCCGGTGATGCGCAACCACGGCGACCGCTCGCCCGCCACCAAGGTCCCCGGCAAGCCGACGTTCGACCGCAAGGGCAACCCGATCGACCACATCCACACCGGCGCGGACAACGAGCCGTGGACCTACGGCGAGGACGTCGAACGGATCGTGCGCAAGTACATCGACGTGCGCGAGACGATGCGCCCGTACACGCGCGACCTGTACGCGCAGGCCCACGCCGACGGCCAGCCGCTCGCCCGCGGCCTGTTCTACGAGTTCCCGGAGGATGAGGCCGCGGCCGACGTGGCCGACGAGTATCTGTTCGGCCCGGATCTGCTGGTCGCCCCGGTGACCGAACTTGGCGCGCGCTCCCGCGAGGTCTACCTGCCCGGCGACGGGTCGACGACATGGACAAACCTGCATGACGGAGCTGAGTACGCCGGCGGTCAGACCGTCACCGTCGACGCGCCGCTCGATGTGCTCCCGCTGTTCGCCCGCAACGGCGCCGACCACGGACTGAACGGCATGATCTGACGCCCGCCCCTTCACGACGGGTCCGGCGCGTAGGCTTCCGCGCGTCGGACCCGTCGCCGGCTCACGGCCGCCCGCATCGTCTGCATCCGCCGTCGGACGCCATCCCTCAGCGCATACCGCGGTCGAACAGTTCGACTGTATCGCCGTCGTCATATGCCCGCAGCAATCGGCGCAGGAGGAACGTGGCAAAATACGGCAACGTCAGCAGACCATCACTGGCTCCCACATTGCTTGCGCCGAGCTTTATCCCGAACTGAATATCCGGGTACGAATCAGACGACAGCAGCGTACGCATGGATTTGGCAGAACCGTTCCGAGCTTTTACCTCCACCGGCACCAGATTATTTCTGGTCCGAATGAAGAAATCCTCCTCCAACGTCGAATTTTCCCGCTTGTAGTAATACAGCCCATACCCACTCTTACGCAGGGCCTCAGCCACGATGCTTTCGTACAGAGCACCCTTATAAACTCCCAGATTACGGTTGGCACGAAGATCGTCACTCGCCTCATCATCCAACATGGATACGAACAACCCGGTATCGGCACAATAAATCTTGTATTTGTTTTCATCGTAGTTCCCCTTCAGCGGCAGCTCGGGAAACGACAGACAGTGGCAGACGTTCACGATGCCAGCCGATTCAAGCCACTCTATACAACCGCGATAGTCTTTGAATCGCGCCCCCCGAGCGACTTTGCTGATCTGGAACTTTTTGTTGTCCTTGGCCAACTGAATCGGGATATGCCTGAACACGTTGAGGATTCTCGCACGATCCATACCGACAGCGTATTTTTGAATATCTTCCTGATAGTCCAGCACAAGCTGGCGTTGCATCTGCAGTGTACCGGCAAATGTGCCACTCGTTATATAAGCGGCAACGACCGCAGGCATTCCGCCCAACGTACAGTAATCAAGGAACAAGGAAAGGAACAAGTCCATCTCGGTGCCCGAAAAGGGCTTCAGATCAACCAAATGAGAGAACATCCCCTCGATGGCATCATCATCGTAGCCTTTCGCCCAAAGAAACTCCTCAAAATCAAGTGAGTGCATCTCATAATCGGTCTTGTAGCCAACACTGTTGCTCTCAATGCGCTGATAGTTGATCCCCAACATCGATCCACTGCAGATGATGTCAAACCGTTTATCGATATGGAAAAACTTCAATGTGGTGGCGATGTCAGGGTAATCCTGTACCTCATCGAAGAAAATCAACGTCTTGTTCGGCACAAGTTTCTTGCCGGGGTCCAGTAAGGAGATATTACGAATCACGTCCTGCACGCCATACCCGTCGGCGGCAATCGAGCGATACTTCGGTTCTTCCACGAAGTTGATTTCCACCACGTTCTCATAATGACTCTTCGCGAATCGACGTATGGATTCCGTCTTGCCCACCTGTCGAGGCCCCTTGACGACCAAAGGCTTTCTACCATCATCGGCGTGCCATTGCGTCAGGAATCGATCTACCTTACGTTGCAGATACATCGAGAATCGGCCTCCTCACGGTGATTCTTCGTCTTCACCCACATTTCATGAGGGAGATTTAAGCAGTTTACCACATTTCATGAGGGAGATTTTGCACAGAAATCACATTTCATGAGGGAGATTTTGCCGTACATTCACGTTCCCGCGAAGAGGATGGAGAACGATGCGGTCGGTTCGGAGCGACGTGGTATAACCGTCATCACGGCCTCCGGGGATATGCGGTAGCGTTCAGTTGGGGGCGCAGTCGGTTGGGAACGTCACCTGATTGCCAGGCAGGATATGCCACCACATCGTGGCATATCCGGCCCTTGCGTCACGTTAGGTTCCCGAGTGAGGGAAACCCCAACTGAATACCGACCCGTCATGAAGCGGACGACCGATCACCCGGGGTTCACTTGGGATCGAGGGCGATCCACAGCACGCCGTGGGGCGGGATGGTGCCGCGGATCACACGGTCGGCCCCCTCGCCCTCGATCCGCACGTCGGCGGGCGCGGCGCCGTCCTCGATGCCGGCGAACAGGTCGGTCAGCGTCCACCGGCCGTCGCGTTCGTCCAGTCCCACAATCGACTGCAACTCGATGTTCCGGCCGAGCTCGTACGCATCGTCGCCGGTCCAGAACAGCGCGGCGTAGTGGCCGCCGTCGTGCGCGGACATCGTGCCGTCGGCCCAGTCGACGGCGTCGGCGGCCCACACGATGAGTTCGCCGCGGTAGGAGTTCTCATCGTCCCAACTGGCGAAGATCCGCTCGCGCACGGTCTCGTGGTTATTGCGGGACCCGGCGGTGACCTCGCGCAGCGCGGGGTTGGCGAGCGCGGCGATGGTCTGAGGCGTGGAGGTGGGCAGGTCGCCGCCGACCATGAGCGGGCTGCGGCCCATGCACCACAGGGCGAGCAATGAGCGGCGTTCGTCGGGGGTCAGGCGGCAGTCGCGGTCGTCGCCGCGTTCGGCACGCAGGCCGATATGGCCGAGCGGGAGCATGTCGGCGTCGGCCCAATGACCGGTGGTCTGAAACGGCGCCCAGCGGGCCAGGCGTGCGAACTGCTGGTAGATGTCCTCCCAGCGGTCCCACAGGTCGTCGGAGATGCGCCACATCTCGGCATTGCCGCGCAGGAAGTCCACGTAGCCGGTGGACACCCAGCCGCCGGGCGACAGCGACAGCGTGATCTCGCGCCCGTACTTGGTTTCGGCCTTGGCGATGGCGCGATGGTAGGCAGCGATCTCGTCGGCGTGGAACGGGGTCTGCATGTCGTCGACCTTGAGGAAGTCGAGCCCCCAGGCGGCGAACTGGTCGATCTGCGCGTCGTACCAGGCCTGCGCGCCGGGATGGTTCTGGTTCAGGCCGTAGTTGTCGGGGTTCCAGACGCATACGTGGTCGAGGTCGACGACGTCGCGGGCCGTGTACGTGGTGCCGAACACCGGCAGGTTGTTCTCGACGGCGATGCGTGGGATGCCGCGCATCATGTGCACGCCGAGTTTCAGACCCAGGGCGTGCACCTGTTCGGCGATCGGCCCGAAGCCGCGGCCGTTGGCCGATGACGGGAACCGCTGCGGGTCGGGCAGCTGCCGGCCGTATTCGTCGAGGATGAGAGGCGCGTTCTCGTTGTAGCCGTGGGCGCGTGCGGTCGGGTCGTACCAGTCGATGTCGATGACGAGCGTATCCCACCCGGCGTCCAGCAGGTGTTCGGCCATGAACCGCGCGTTGGCGAGCACCTCGGCCTCGGTGACGGTGGTGCCGTATGAATCCCAGCTGTTCCAGCCCATCGGCGGACGCCATGCCTTTATCGGTGCGGTCATGTTACTGCCCTTTCCGTCGCGTCGAACACACACCATGCAGGCGATCGGCGGCGACCTGTACGAAAACGTTGTACTATTGCAGTTGATATAGTATCAACGACACCCGTACCACATGCCGACCCGGTCGCATCCGGACGACGGTTCGCCGATGTCGGCCGACCGGCGGCGTCATGCCCGGTATAGTTACGATTCATATTGATACCCCCGAAGGAGACATGATGATCGCTCCGCCCACGGAACCCACCGCCGCCTATCTGTTCGTGCATTTCACCGGCTTGGAGCAGACCGAAACCGACGAACAGCTCTACTTCGCGCTAAGCCGCGACGGCCGCCACTGGCGCGACCTGCGAGAGGCTGGGTTCCCCGTGCTGACCTGGAAGGGCGGCGAAGGTGGCGTGCGTGATCCGCATATCGTGCGCGACCCGCGTGGCGGGTTCCACATCGTCGCCACAGACCTGAGCATCTACCACCGCGGCGGTTGGGGGCCGCACGACGGCGCGACCGAGAACGGCTCCACCGGGCTGGTGATCTGGGATTCGCCCGACCTGTCTCACTGGAGCGAACCGCGGCTGGTCGACGTGGCGTCCAAGATTCCCGGCGCTGGCATGGCATGGGCGCCCGAGGCCGCTTGGGATCCGGACCGCGAACAGTGGATCGTGTTCTGGGCCACCAAGACAAACGCGGACGCCCCCGCGGGCAGCGATGCAGCCGCGCTGAACAACGAGCTGGGCGACCGCACCAACATGTATTACGCCACAACCGCCGATTTCCGCACGTTCTCCGATCCGGTCAAGTGGATCGACCGCAAGAACGTGATCATCGACACCACCATGCTGCGCGACGATGACGGCTGGTGGTACCGTGCATCCAAGGATTCCGAGATCACGATCGAGAAGACCCGCAACCCGTACGCGGTCACGCGTGAGGTGCTGCGCACCGACGACCCGAACGAGTGGAGTTTCGTCGGCACGCTCACCGATCTGCTGGGTAACGGCCGCTATTCGGAGCACTATCTGGAGGGGCCGGAGCTGTTCGTATTCAACGACGCGGACGTGGCGACCGTGAACGGACGCCCGATGCGCTACGGCCTGATGTGCGACCAGTATGCGGAGGGCAAAGGATATACGCCGTTCCGCTCGGCAGATCTGGGGTCGCGCGACCCGCTGGACTGGTCCGTGGCCGACGACATCGACTTCGGCCGGGTCAAGAAGCGCCACGGCGCGATCCTGCCGATCACCGAAGCCGAGTACGAGGCGATCGAGGACACCTTCGCCAACTGATCCGGCGCATCGACGAGACACACCATGCCGATGGCACAGACCGTCGCCCCGCCTCCCGCGCCATCGTCGGCCACCGCCTCATCGCCCGCGAATCCACCGGCCTCACTCCGTGTTGAACAGGCGCGCGGGGAAGGCTTCACGGTATTGGGTCGGCGTCAGGCCGGTACGGCGTTTGAAAACACGCATGAAATACTTAGGGTCGTCGTATCCCACCTCGGCGGCGATATCGGTCACGGGGCTGGTGGTGGACGACAGCAGTTCGCGCGCCCGATCGATCCGGTATTCGGCGATCTGTTCGGCGACGCCGATGCCGAACACCCGCCGGTACAGCGAGGTCAGGTAACTGGGCGTGTAGTGGAACCGTTCGGCCACACCAGCCACGGTGACATCCTCATACGCGTTCGCCCTCAGCCATGCGCGTACCGACCGCATGGCCGCCAGCCCGGAATCCGATGTCCGCCCCGATCTCCGCGCCCGCTCCTGCGCCGAGACCTCCAGCAACAGGCTGGTGGCGAAGTAATCGCAGTACGCGTTACGGTATGGGCCGAATTCGGCGAACAGATCGACCATCTGGGCGAACATGACGGACAGTCGATCCGGATTCGCGACCTCGGCCAGATCAGGCAGGACAAGATACCGGTCATCCTTCGGCAGCGCACTGCCGGACATCATGGGATGCAACCCGTCATCGCCGTTTCCTCCGACCGCGCGATGCCCTGCATCCACCTCCGCTGCCGTGTCTATGCCGACGGCACACCCCGCAACCGTCCGGCCGGCATCGGCCTGCGCAACGGCACACACCGGCAATCGGAAATGCATCCAATAGAACTCCAAGTCGGCAGTGATGGACTCGGTGCCAGCATGCTCCACGCCGAGCGGGAACAGCGCCACCTCATGCGCGGCGACATGCATCCGGCGCTCCCCGACGTGGATCGGCAACACACCGCGACGCACGAACACCAGTTCATGCTGGTCCATCGTGCGCCGCATATGCCGCCACCCCGGACCAGACACAAACCGCCCGACCGACTGGAACGCCACCGGCCCCTCCAGCCGCCCAACCATCACCGCCATACGCTCACACATGCAGCCAGACGGTCATCTCGGTCTCTCCGCGGTTGGCCCAAGCGAAGTACGGAATCAGCGTGATCGACGCGGACTCGCGCTCAGCCGGATGCCAAGCGGCATACAGCGAGCCGCCGGCAGCACTCCGAACGTCACCGGACTCACGCCAGCCGGGAACTATCAGCCGGACGATGTCGCGATCGACGGACTCGACCTCACCGGTTCCACGCTCATCCAGACCTTCGGCTCCGGCGTGAAACTTGGTCCGCTCGATGCGCACTGCGTTCGGGTCGGCTGCAACTGCCGCAGCGTCCACGTGCAACAGGTACAACGCCGCGCCGTTATCGATGCCCTCTGCGCAGTACGTCACCGGTCCGCGCATGAACGCCACCTTGCCGGCGTCCTCGCGCACATTCGGGTTCGCGGCGAGCATCCGCACCGGCATTGGGAAGTCGAACGTCACCGTATCGCCATCCCGCCATTCGCCGGTGAGGTACAGGTAACCGTCATGCACCTCGCGCGACAGGCGGCCGTCGGCCTCCTCGACGCGAATCGCGTCGGCCGCCGCCTCGCCGCCCGCCCAGGACGGCAGGCGGAAGGCCAACGTGGCAGTGGTCACAGCATTGGCAGGCATGTCCGATTTGTCCGCAATCCGCACCACCGCACGGCCGTCGCCCCGCCACGGCAGGTTCGCGTCCATCACGAGCGCCACCGGCCGCCCGCCAAGCTCGACCGTTGCCTCACCACCCATGTACAGATGAGTGTACAGGGTGGACGAATCGTCGCTCACCGTATAGGCGTACTGCTGGATCGACTCGACGATGCGGGCGATGTTCGGCGGGCAGCAGGCGCATCCGAACCACTTCTGACGCACGGATTTCACGTGGAACTTGCGCTCGTCGCGGTGGCAGGCGGTCGGGTCCACCTCCAACGGGTTCACATAGAAGAAGCTCTTGCCGTCCATCGCCATGCCCGCCAGCACGGTGTTGTACAGGGCCAGCTCCATGACGTCCGCATATTCCGACACCGGGCGGATCTCAAGCATGCGGCGGGCGAAGAATGCGAGCGCGATCGCCGCGCAGGTCTCCGAATACGCGGTGTCGTTCGGCAGGTCGTAGTCATAGGAGAACGCTTCGCCGATGTGCGTGCCGCCGATGCCGCCGGTGATGTACAGCTTGCGGTCCACGATGTTGCGCCACAGCCGATCGCATGCGGCCAGCAGGTCGGGGTCCCCGGTCAGGCGGGCCACGTCGGCCACGCCCGAGTAGAAGTAGGCGGCACGCACCGCATGTCCGACGGCCTCAGTCTGCTCGACGACCGGCTCGTGCGCCTGATAGTAGGCGTACGGCTTGGGCAGGTTCGTGTTCGGTTCGACCGCCGTGCCGTCGAGTTCGGCGCGATGACGGTCCTCGGCCTCGAAATACAGCGGCGAACGTCCGCGTTCGGTGACGAAGTAGCGCGCCAGGTCCAGATACCGGCGTTCACCGGTGGTCTCGTACAGCCGCACAAGCGCCATCTCGGCGATCTCATGCCCCGGATAGCCGCACAGTTTGCCCTCGTCGCGTCCGAAAACGGAGTCCACGTAGTCGGCGAAACGGCAGGCGGCCTTGAGCAGCTTGTCCTTGCCGGTTCCCTGGTAGTAGGCCACGGCGCCTTCGACCAGATGGCCCAGACAGTACAGTTCGTGGTGGTCCTTCAGGTTGGTGAACGCGCGGTCCATGCCGTTGAGGATGTAGTAGGTGTCCAGGTAGCCGTTGTCCAGCTGGGCGTTGCAGACGATGTCGATGGCGGCGTCGGCAGTGGCCTCCAGCTCGGGATCAGGGTGCTGCGCCAGGCTGTAGCCGACCGCTTCGATCCACTTGGAGAAGTCTGAGTCCTGGAACACGAAGCCGTAGAACGCGTCCGGATCGGGGTGTGCGGGATCCTCCGGCAACGCCTCGAAGCCACGGAACGTGTAGGTCGGGGGCACGAACGCCTTGCCCTGGGCGGCCTTAGACGCGTTCTGGCGCGCGGCAGCCTTGAAGTTGTGCATGCAGTAGCTGGGGGCGGCGCCGGGCACGTTGTCGTTCAGCGCGTCCCACTGGAAGGGGATGACCGCGGTGCGCACCAGCTCCTGTTCGGTGTGCCAGAACGCGTCGGTCACGGTGACGCGGAACACCTCCAGCGGACGGCTGTGTTGTGCGTTGTGCTCTTGCATGGGGTTTCCTTCCTTACAGGTGCATTCCGGACGCGGATGCATCGGTTCGCGCATCATATTCCAGCATGGGATGCCGTCCACGATAGCGAACATGGCCACCGGCAGCAGGTGGACAAATCGTCGATGCGGTGGACTGTACACGCCGATGCGGAATCATCGTCGCACATCCTGCGTCAGCGGACAACTCAACTGGACTCCGTCAATCCACCATCGCCGGCAATCGCCGAGGGCCCGGCACCCACTGAACGAGCCGGAACCCAGTAACCGGAGGCGTCTGGTCCAGACACCTCGGAAATCAAGCGAAATCGAGGAATTCCACGAACGCCCGCGGGTATTCCACGCCGGTCTCCTGCACGTTGGAAAAGCACAGCACCGCGTCTTCGGGCAGGTCGCCGTCCGCCGTCCATTCGGCGGAACGGTCCAGGTCGAGTCCCTTGAGCGGCAGCCAATCGCCCTGCGCATCCTTCACACCGGAATCGACCGTGATCCCCGCCGATTCAAACGATTCGATCTGGTCTGCGGGCAGCACCTCCTCCAGCGCGGACGTCAATCCACGCTCGCACAACTCCCGGAATGTCTCCTCGTCGGTGACGATGGTATTCACCTGCCCGACGGACGCCATCGTGAACAACCGCGAGCTGCCGTCCACCATGCCGCCGCTCACGCCGGTTTCCGTGATGGTGAAGTTCGCGTCGTAGGTGACCAGCTCGGAGTCCAGCTCGGCATCGGCCACGAACCGCTGTTCCAAAGCCTCCATCGGTTCGGTGTATTCCTGCGGCATATTCACGCCGGCGATGTACAGCAGCGGATCCGACGGCTGGGTGACCAGATTCACCACGAACGCAATCACCGCCACCACGGCCGCCACAATGGCCACGGTGGCACCGAGGAAATGCTGGGCAAAGAACGGCCACTTGTCCTTCATCGGCAGTTCGCGCAACGTCTGCCATTTCGACTGCTTGGCGTAGGTGTTCTCGCTGGCCAGCCCGGCCAGCGCCTCCCGCTGCTCTTCGGTAAAGACGATGCCCTCGCGCGCACCGGGATCATCGTGGCGTTCGGCGCCATCTGACGTACCGGCCATATCATCGTCGTTCCGCTCCGACATCGAGCACCTCCATCCCACCATGGTGACCATATGCGTTCCCGCTCAGTCTACACCGCCGTCCTCGGCGTATGCCGAATGCGCGAACCCATGGGCGTCGTACACTTATCAGCGCCGCTCACACGCCCAACGTATCCAGTGGAATAACCTGCACGCCATCGTCGCGACGGTATGCGAAGCTCCCCACCCCCACGATGACGGCCTTCACCGAAGCAGGACGCTGCCCCCGTTCGCTCATCTTACGATCAAGCCGCAGCACATTGGCGGCTCCCTCATCAATCTGCACGGCACCCAGCTTCACCTCGAACGCACCCCACGTCCCGTCCCGCATCTCCACGATCAGATCCACTTCCAGACCAGAATCATCCCGGTAGTGCATCACCTGCGCATCCATGGCACGGGCATATACCAGCACATCATGCGTCACCAATGATTCGAACAGGAACCCCAACGTCTTCGGATCGGTCCGCAACGTTTCCGCGGTACCGCCGATAGCCGCCGCAGCCAGCGAAGGGTCGGCCAGATGCCGTTTCATGGCCGCGCGGATGCGCACCGGCGAACGCAGGGCAGGCCGCCATGCAGGGATGTCCTCAATAACGTGCATACGGTTCAACGCACCCAGATAGTCGTCCAGCGTCGTTTCGGACAATGCAACCGGGCCGCGTCCTCCCCTGCGCTTGACACCTTTGCCCTCGGCGTCCTCGGGTAGATATTCGGCGGTATCCCGCAGCAACGCTGCCTTGCTGGACAACGTAGCCTCGTTGCGTCCCAGTGAGGTCAGCACCCGACGGATCCTCGCAGGATCACGCGCCGCGCCGTCGACCGCAGACAAGTCGTCATCCGCCACAGCGTCAAGATAGCTGCGGGCCGTCAATTCGGCGTGGTAATCGTCCATCCCCAGATTCGCGGGCCATCCGCCGCGCACCACAAGCGAAGCTATCCTCTCCAGGTCAAGGCTGGAATTCGCCGTATATGATTCGCCTGCGAACAATCCTCGTAACGAAACTTTGCCGCAGGACACTCCTTGCTCCATCAATGTCATGGATGACATGTGCAGCCGGGCAATGCGCCCGGCACCGCTGTGCATCGGCCGTTGCGCCGCTCTCGGCGTGGCCGATCCAGTCAGCAAGAAACGCCCGTGCCCCACACTTCTATCGCACTCGAACCGCACAGCATCCCACAATGCGGGAGCTTCCTGCCATTCGTCAATCAACCGCGGCTCCGCACCTTCCAACGCAAGCGCGGGATCAAGCTGCGCGATACTCCGGTTACGGAAGCTGCCAGAGGGGTCAGCAAGGCTGAACTGCGAAGCCGCATGCTGACTGGCCGTTGTGGTTTTGCCGCACCATTTCGGCCCCTCGATGCAGACCGCCGGAAACGCTTCAAGATAGTCACGGACAGCAGCGTCCACGATGCGCGGAACATATGACTCCGACATGACCCCTCCCTTGCCACGACTGCGCACACCGGGTGGCTCCTAGCACACATCCTACACATGAGAACAATGCAAACTTGCTTTTTCAACTATTGTACTATGGTTTTTTCGAATGATTCACTAAGGCTTTTTCGAATTAGTCAGACTGGATTTTACAAATGATTCAGACCCGATTCTTCGAACATCACGGCATATTCGGATAACGGTAGGTGTTAATCTCGCCTCGTTCCACAACTGGCGAAATCGAACCGGAGCGGCCAAAGTCCCTCGCCAGCAACGCGTCTCCTTCCGCCCTCAATCTTCCTTCACTGGGCGGGTTGACGCTTCAGTGGGCGCCCCACAGCCGAGACCCGGCCCGTTAATCCTTGCAATATCAAGGCGCCTCGCGGAGGAAATCCCCCGCTAGGCGCCCACTGAAGCCATCATCCGCCCACTGAAGCGATGTTCCGTTCCAGCAGGGAGCCAAGGCTCACAGATCCGCGTTGTGTGCGGCGCGGATCATCGCGTACTGCGACTCGTACAGGCGGTAGTACGCGCCCTTCTGCGCCAACAGCTCATCATGCGAACCGTGTTCCATAATCTGCCCGTGGTCGATGTAGAAGATCTCGTCCGCATTCTCGATGGTGGACAGGCGGTGCGCGATGATGAACGAGGTACGCCCCTTGAGCAGGTGGTTCAGGCCCGCCTGCAGCGCCTCCTCGGTGCGGGTGTCGATATTCGACGTGGCCTCGTCCAGGATCAGGATCCGCGGATTGGCGAGCAGCACGCGCGCGAACGCGATGAGCTGGCGCTGTCCGGCCGACAGCGTCGAGCCGCGTTCCTCCACCACGGTGTCGTACCCGTCGGGCAGTTCCATGATGAACTCGTGGGCGTGCACGGCCTTGGCCGCGGCCTCGATCTCTTCGTCCGTGGCGTCCAGCTTGCCGTAGCGGATGTTCTCGCGAACGTTGCCGGAGAAGATGAAGGTATCCTGCAGCATCACGCCCATCTGCCGGCGCAACGACTCGAGCGTCACGTCGCGCACATCGTACCCGTCGATCGTCACCGACCCCTCGGAGACGTCGTAGAACCGGGAGAGCAAGCTGATGATCGTGGTCTTGCCGGCACCGGTGGGGCCGACCAGCGCAATCGTCCTGCCCGGCTCCACATGGAAGTCCACCAGGTTCAGGATGTTGCGGCCACCCTCCTCGTAGCGGAACACCACGTCGTTGAAGTCCACGCGACCGCGGATCTGCGGCAGGTCGCAGGCGTTCTCCTTGTTGCGGATCTCCGGCACCACGTCCAGTGTCTCGAAGATGCGCTCGAGGTAGGCCGAGCAGGTGATCAGCTGGTTGTAGAAGTTGCCGATGTTGATGACCGGGTTCCAGAAGTTGTTCGCGTAACCCACGAACGCGATGAGTACGCCGGTGGTCACGCTCACGCCGCCGAAGCCCATCACGCCCACGTAGTAGATGAACGAGATCGTCATGACGGAGATGGTCTGCACGCCGGGCCACATGAGGAACTGGATGTGCACCGCGTGCATCCAGGCGGTGCGCTGGTCGGCGTACTGCTCCTGGAAGGTCCGGTACTGGGCCTGCTCCTGAGCGAAGGTCTGCGTGGTCTTGACGCCGGCGATCGACTCGTGGATGTAGGCGTTCAGGTTGCTCTGCTTGTTGGAGAGCTTCTGGTAGGCCTTGCGCTGGAAGTACTGCAGCACGCGCACCCAGATGATGAGCACCGGGAACAGGATGAGGCTGAACAGGGCCAGCCGCCAGTCGATCACGAACATGACCACCAACGTGATCAGGAACGTGAACACATCGGAGATCACGTTGATCAGGCCGGAGGAGAGCGTGTCGGACAGCGTGTTCACGTAGTTGACCACGCGGATCAGGATCTTGCCGTGCGGACGCGAGTCGAAGTAGCTGAACGGCAGGGTCTGGATGTGGGTGAAGATGTCGCGGCGCATGTCCTTGAGCATCAGCTGGCCCACGCGCGTGATCGCCACCGTGCGATACCGCAGGCAGAGCTCGAATACGACGATCGCCGCCAGGAACACACCGCCCAGGATCAGCAGTCCGGTCATATCTCCGGCCGGGATGATCTGGTCGATCATGATCTTGGTCATGTACGGGATGGACACGGCGATGCAGCTCATGAAGATCACGACGGCCAGGATGCGGAACACGTCGGCCTTGTAGGGCTTCAGATAGACGCCGATGCGCAGGATGTCCTTGAGGTTGATCTGCTCCTCAAGCGCCTCGTCCTCGCGGTAGGTATTGCGTTGTGCCATGGTCGAATCCTCCTTCCTTACTCGTCGTATCCCTGCGAACGCCCGGACTGCATGCCGAGCTGTTTCTTGTAGATCTCCCAGTACCGGCCGTGCGATTTGACCAGGCTGGCGTGGTCGCCGCGCTCCACGATCCGCCCGTGTTCGAGCACGAGGATCAGGTCGGCGTCCTTGATCGAGGAGATGCGGTGGGCGATGGTGATGATGGTCTTCGACCCGCCCATCTCCTTGAGATGCTGCTGGATCTCGGCCTCGGTCTCCATGTCCACGGCACTGGTGGTGTCGTCCATGATCAGGATGGCCGGGTCGTCCGCGAGCGCGCGGGCGAGTGACAGGCGCTGCTTCTGCCCGCCGGACAGGCCGACGCCGCGTTCGCCGACGACGGTGTTGTAGCCTTCCGGCATCGAGCGGATGAACCCGTCCGCGCCGGCGATGGCGGCCATGCGGCGGATGTAGTTCTCGTCGCGGTTGCTGCCGGCGCCGAAGGCGATGTTGCCGCCGATGGTGTCGGAGAACAGGAACGTGTCCTGCGCGACGACGCACACCTGCGAGCGCAGGGTGATCAGCGGCCAGTCGCGCGCGTCGATGCCGTCGATGACGACGTGGCCGACGGTCGGGTCGTAGAACCGGGAGATGAGGTTGACGAGCGTGGACTTGCCCGCGCCGGTTTCGCCGAGGATGCCGAGTTTGGTGCCCGCGGGCACGAAGAAGTCGATGTCCTTGAGGATCGGGGTGTTCGGGTCGTCGGGGAACGCGAAGCTGACGTGGTCGAACCGGATCTCGCCGCTGATGCGGTCGGGGGCGGCCGCGCGCTGCTGGCCGACCTGGCTTTGGATGGTCACGGCCTGCTTGACCGACTCCTCGGCGTCGGGCTTCTCCACGATGCGCGACTTGGCGGTGAGCAGGCGGCGGATCTTCACGCAGCTGGCGTTGAAACGCTGCAGGTCGTTGAGCAGCCAGCCGAACTGGCGCACCGGGCCGTCGATCATCCACAAGAAGCTGTTGAAGCTGACCAGGTTGCCGAGGGTCATGTATCCGTTGATCACGAGCCAGCCGCCGAACACCAGCGTGATCAGCTGCAGGGAGAACGAGCAGCCGTCCAGCCAGGGCAGATAGCGGCGGGAGTTGTAGGCCTGCGCCATGTTGCGCTGCATGTAGTCGTCGTTGCGCTCGTCGAATTTCTCGGTTTCGTAGTCCTCGCGCACGAAGGCCTTGACCACGCGGTTGCCTTCGATGTTCTCCTCCACCATGGAGTTGAGCGAGGCGAGGGAGTTGCGGATATCAAGGAACAACGGCCGCGCGTGGCTGGACAGCTGGCGCGCGAAGAACCAGATGAACGGCGTCACGCAGGCCAGGGCGAGGGCGAGTCGCCAGTCGATGACAAACATCACGCAGATCGCGCCGACGAACATCACCACGCAGTCGAGGATGTTGTAGGTGGTCCAGGACAGGAAGTGACGCATCGCGTCCGTGTCGGAGGTCATGCGGCTCATGATGTCGCCGACGCGGGTGTGGTTGAAGTAGGTGAAGTCGAGCTGGTGCAGCTTCTCGTACTGGTCGGAGACCAGACGGAAGATGGTGTTCTGCCCGAAACGCTCCATGAACATCTGGTAGCCGTAGCGGGAGCCCACGCGGATCAGCGTGAACACGATCATGATCAGGCACAGCCGTGTCAGCATGTCGGCGTGGCCGCCGGTGATGACCTGGTCCACGATCACACCGGTGATCAGCGGGATGATCAGCGCCATCGTGTCATTGACGATGAACAGCAGCACCGCGCCGAGCACTCGTGGCAGGTCGGGTTTGCAGTACGGCAGGATCCAACGGAGGTTGCTGGCCTGCTGGTTGCGGTTCGGATCGACATACATGGTATGGGAACCCTCACTCCTGTGGTAGGTAGGCAATCCGCAAGGCGTCGGCGCCGCTGGACGGACATGGCCGCGCAGAATCCGGTGGCATGGCTACGCCACCGTCTCGTTCGACGGTCACCGGCTGACTCTTGGATTGTGTTTGCTTGGTTTTCGGTTTCGGTTTTGTGGTGCGGCCATTCCGCGGCCGCTACGATTCACGTCCGTCGTGTTTCGAGTAGTCCCGTCACCGGCTCTTCTCCCGGCCGAACCCCCTGTTCGGATTCGCAAACGCGGTTCATTCTAGAACAACCATCACCGGCTGCAACCTTGTACTACATTCGCGTGTTGCCGCGTTATCGCAACGTTTTCCGGCTGCTTAGCCCTATGCGGATGTATGTGGTTTTTTCGTGACTGCCGACGCTTGTCAGGCCCATATGGCGTACCAACGCCGGCACCGTGCACCACAAGGACCACTTAGGTGTGGCCCAAACGGGTTTTGGGCCACACCGTGTTTGTTCGCTCCCCTGATCGTCAGCCGATATGGCGCTCGAACCGGCGGAAACCGAGGATGCGGTCGATCTCGGCGAGCGCGTCCGCCGGCAGCTCCACGCCCGAAGCCGCCAGGTTCGATTCGAGCTGGCTGGGCTTGCTGGCGCCGACGATCACCGAGCTGATGACCGGCAGGCGCAGGATCCATGCCAACGCCATGACCGGCATCGGCAGGCCGAGGCCATCGGCCACGGAACGCAGCGCCTCCACCTTGTCCAGATTCTCCTCGGTGAGCAGGTCGTTGATCTGATGGTCGGACTGCCAGGTGGCACGGGAGCCCTCCGGCAACGGCTGGCCCTTGCGGTACTTGCCGGTCAGCAGGCCCTGCGCGAGCGGCGAGAACGGAGTGATGCCGATGCCGTAGCGTTCGCAGGTCTCAATGATCTCATGCTCGATGTAGCGATCCAGCATGTGGTACTGCGGCTGGACCACCGTCATCGGGTGCAGGCCGCGCTCGGAGATGATGCGTTGGGCGCGTTCGAGCCGGGCCGCGCTCCACTCCTCGGAGACGCCGTAGTACAGGATCTTGCCCTGGTCCACCAGGTCGCTCAGCGCCTGCAGGGTCTCCTCCATCGGCGTGGTCGGATCGAAGCGGTGGCAGTAATACAGGTCGATGTAGTCCATGCCGAGGTTCTTCAGGCTCCGCTCGCAGTTGGCCAGGATGTGCTTGCGGGACAGGCCGTGCTGGTTCGAGCCAGGGCCGGTCGGGAAGAACACCTTGCTGGAGACCACGACCTCGTCGCGTGGATACTCCTTGAGCACACGGCCGAGGAAGATCTCGGCGTCGCCGCCCGAGTAGGCGTCGGCGCAGTCGAAGAAGTTGACGCCGGCCTCCCACGCCTTACGTACGATCTGCGCCGCGTTCTCCACGGCGGCCGTGTCCTCCAGCCGGGTCATCCAGCTGCCCAGCGCGATCTCACTGACCTTAATGCCGGCCTTGCCGACGTTGCGATACTGCATGTGTGGTTCCTTTCTCATGCGGGGATTCGCTCCGCCCGATCCTCATCGTCGAGCCAGTGTCCGCCGCGATATCCCGCCATCGCATCCATCACCATAGTACATCGTTTACCTTTCTTCAACCCGCCTCCGGACCAACCATCCCCGTCCGAACAAAGAGAAACCCGGCGGAGGGAGCCGCCGGGTGAGAGAGAAGAGAGAAGAAGGGTTCAGTTATGGGGTTCTGCCAGGAACCTCGCCACCAGCCGTAACTGCTGACGACATCCATATAACCGCTCGTTGCTTGGAGGAACTTCAGCGTTTCCCTCAAAGCTCGCTGAGAGGAATGTGGTGGGGATGTGACGGTTAGACAACGCCATTCGAACCGTATCATTATCCACGGCGTGGACACGTCAATCGACGCTAATCGACGCTGGCATTCCGACTGGCGAGTATGGCGTCGGCTTCTGCGTTCTTGGCGTTGATCTCCTTCATGCGCTTGTTGGTCAACTTGTACGGGATGAGCGGAATCACGCACAGGAACGTGAGAATGGCAGGCACCGCGTTGACCACGAAGTTGATGTTCTCGCGCATGGCCTCATCCACGACCACGCCCTGGTGGTAGCCGAACAAGCCAAGTAGGAACAGACCGAGCGATCCGCCGACGGCCAACCCCAGCTTGATGCTCATTGCCATCACGCCCACGGAGGCACCCGGCATGCGCTTGCCGTTACGGTAATACCCGTATTCCACACAGTCCGACGTGGCGGAGAACATGATCAGCGCTGTCATCGCAAAGAATCCAACGAAGAACGAACCGATGACCACCAGAATCGGATTCGCATCCGGACCGAGTAGGAACAGGACCAACAGCGCCCCGCCGTCCAGCAGGTTCGTGATGATCATGCTCATCTTCTTGCCTGCAACCTTGATCAGCGCGGGAACGACGAACGGCACCAGGAACTGCCCCACCTGATAGGCCACCATGATCGTGCCGGCCAGGTCCGGACGCTGCAGCGAATGCTGGTAGTAGTACACCTGCGTGCCGACGCGGGTCAGCGACGCGGCCGTACCCAACGTGCTCGAAACCACCAGCAGGAGCAGCATCGGGTTCTTCACCAGCGAACCCAGCGATTCGGAGAACCTGACGGGCTTATCGAACACATTGACGTTGACGACCGTCTCCTTGCAGAAGAGAAAACTGCACAGGATCAGCGGGATGCACACGATGATGTAGATCACGTTCGTGATCTGGTAGGCACCAGAATCGTTGCCCAGGAACAGGATGATCGGCATCGTGATGGCGGACAGCACGATGTTGATGACCGCGGCGCCCGCGGAGCGCCACGAGTTCAGGATGACGCGCTCGTCGCCGTCCGCGGTGATCGTGTTCACCAGCGCGGCCTTCGACGTGTCGATGAGGGTGTAGGCGAACTCGAGGCCGATGTAGGTGATGTACGCGTACATGACCTTGCCCGCGCCCGAGAAGTCGAAGTCCGAGAACGTCAGAATCGACAGCAGCACCAGAAACGGCAGGCCCCACAACAGCCACGGCCTGGCGCGCCCGTACTTGCTGCGCGTCCCGTCGATGATGCCGCCCATGATCGGGGCCGCGACCGCGTCGATCACGCGGACCACCAGCATCAGCGTGCTCACCACCATCGGGGTCAGGCCGACGGCGTCGGTGTAGAACACGCTCAGAAACGAACTGATCATATAAAAGCTGAACGTCGTACCCATCTCAGCCGACATATAACCAAAACGAGCCAAATACTTGGATTTCACACCTACTGCAGCAGCCATTGCCACAATTCCTTTCCAAGACACACCCAAGGCGCGATGCCCGCGCTTCCTCGCTTGAATCATCGCTCACTGCCGATGGATGGACCCAACACTTCGGCCTGCTCTTATGCGCGCGCCGCGCCTTCCGACGGTTCGTCGATGAACCGATTGTTCTCTTTACGACCACATTTGCTTGCATGCCGACGCCCGCTCCCACGGATGCCGGGCGACGGCGGGAACCGTGAGCCGCTCGGACGAGATGGTCGAGCGGCTCACGTTGCGATTGACGATCAGGCCTTATCGGCACCTTGCAGTTCAGCCGCTTTGGCGTCGGTTTCGGCGTTCGCGGCGTTGATCTCGTCCATGCGCTTGTTGGTCAGCGAGTACGGGATCATCGGCAGCACGCTCAGGAACGTCAGGATCGCGGGCACCGCGTTGACCACGAAGTTGATGCTCTCGCGCATGCCCTCGGTCACCTCCACGCCCTGCTGGTAGCCGAACAAGCCCAGCAGGAACAGCCCGAGCCATCCACCGATCGCCAGGCCCAGCTTCACGCTCATCGTCATCACGCCCACCGAGGCGCCCGGCGTACGCTTGCCGTTGCGGAAGTAGCCGTACTCGATGCAGTCCGACGTGGCGGAGAAGCTCATCAGCGCGCTCATCGCGAAGAACCCGACGAAGAACGTGCACACGATCACCGCGATCGGGTTCGCATTCGGCCCCATCAGGAACAGGACCAGCAGCGCGACGCCATCCAAAGCGTTCGCCACGATCATGCCCATCTTCTTGCCCAGGAACCGCAGCACGGTCGGCACGACGAACGGGACCAGGAACTGGCCCACCTGATAGGCCACCATGATCGTGCCGGCGAGGTCCGCACGCTGCAGCGAATGCTGGTAGTAGTACACCTGCGTGCCGATACGCGACAGCGAGGCGGCCGTGCCCAGCACACTCGAGACCACCAGCAGGAGCAGCATCGGGTTCTTCACCAGCGAGGCCATGGATTCCGAGAACTTCACCTTCTCACCGCTCGTGGTCGCGTCGACCACGGTCTCCTTGCACAGGAAGAAGCCGGCGAGGATCAGCGGGATGCACACGATGATGTAGATCACGTTCGTGATCTGGTAGGCACCAGAATCGTTGCCCAGGAACAGGATGATCGGCATCGTGATGGCGGACAGCACGATGTTGATGATCGAGCCGCCGGCCGAACGCCACGAGTTGAGCACCACGCGCTCCTGGCCGTCCGCCGTGATCGTGTTCACCAGAGCAGCCTTCGACGTATCGACCAACATGAACGCCAGCTCAAGACCGATGTACGTGATATACGCGTACATCACCTTGCCCGCGCCCGAGAAGTCGAAGTCCGAGAACGTCAGAATCGACAGCAGCACCAGGAACGGCAGGCCCCACAACAGCCACGGACGGCAACGGCCCCACCTGCTGCGCGTGCCGTCGATGATGCCACCCAGGATGGGCGCGACCACCGCGTCGATCACGCGCACCACCAGCATCAGCGTGCTCACCACCATCGGCGTCAAACCCACCGCGTCCGTGTAGAACACGCTCAGGAACGAACTGATCATGTAAAAGCTGAACGTCGTACCCATCTCGGTCGCCATATAACCGACACGAGGCAAATACTTCGACGCCAAGCTACCGGAAGCAGCAGCCATACTATCTCCTTCGACAATCGAACCGCTTCATCGGCGGATGACACCCCATTGAGGTGACGGGCCGATGTTTCAAACTCCTTTGGTCTGAACAGTCTTATTACAGCGCCGAAGTCAATCGTCGTCCATCGCAATAAAATAATATTGATAGTAAATGATTAATTTTTTTGTGGAGATATCGTGATTATCACACTAAGTAACCGCAGGCGCGGCAAAGACGCCATGCCGCTTGAGGTCAATATCCTCGGCTACAACCACAAGCAGGAAACCATCGACCGACCACGCGGCATGAGCCTGTACCAATGGTTCTATTGCGAACGCGGCAGCGGCGCCCTCACCGTCGACGATCAGCGTATGGTCATCCGCGAGAAGCAGGGTTTTCTTCTGCATCCGCACGTCACTCACACCTACCGGCCGCTCAGCGACGACTGGACCGTCCACTTCGTCGGATTCAAGGGGCCGATGTGCGCCACCCTGCTGATGCAGCTGAGCATGTACGACTCCGGCGCATACTACTTTTCCGATCCGGATTTCTTCCGGGACCGCATCGCCGACATGTTCCACCTCTACATGCGCGACCGCCAGGATCACAACGGCATCGCCGCCTCATGCTTCCACCTGCTGCTGGGCCTGTCGGAACGCATCAGCCAGGTCGAGCACATCGGCACCTACAACGCCAACCCGATCGTCGACCGCGCCATTTCCGCGATCGAACGGCGATACATGGAGCCGCTGTCCATAGAGGACATCGCGGCCGAGGCCGGCGTATCCAACGAATACCTCTGCAGCCTGTTCAAGAAGACGGTCGGGCAGACCGTCCACCATTTCCTGACCGTCACCCGCATCGTCAACGCCCGTCTGCAACTGCTGCAATTCCCCGACAGGCCCATCGCCGACATCGCGGCCGACTGCGGATTCCGATCGACGAGCCATTTCTGTTCGGTGTTCAGGAAGCATTCCGGCAGCACACCGGCAAAGTACCGACAAACTGCAAATATCAGCGATCTGCACAATTAATTCACTTTGTTCTTAATTTTTTCATATAAATAAGAAATTTTTGCGATAGACAGTCCGTTTGCGCCGCGGTGTAATGAAGGGGACCACTTTCCAAAGGAGGAACAATGGAATCCATTCCGCACATCGAAGACGTGAACGGCATCCCCACACTGTTCGTGGACGGAGAGCCGTTCCTGGCCACCGCGGGCGAGCTGCAGAACTCGTCGGCAGCCAGCCTTGATTATATGGAGAAGAACGTCTGGCCGAACCTGGAGGGCATGCACGTCAACTCCCTGGTGATCCCGCTGTACTGGGAGCAGATCGAGCCCGAGGAAGGCAAGTTCGACTTCACGCTGGTCGACGGCATCACCAAGCAGGCCCGCGAACATGACACCAAGATCATCGGCCTGTGGTTCGGTCTGTGGAAGAATGCCGAGTCCATGTACGTGCCCGGCTGGATGAAAACCGACACCGCCACCTACTTCCGCGCCCGCAAGGTCAACGGCGAGCCGCTCGACTCGATCTCCCCGCTGTGCGAGGCTGCCATCGAGAAAGATGCGAATGCCTACACCAAGCTCATGGAGCATATCGCCGAGCTCGACCGCGACCAGACCACATTCATCTTCATGCAGGTCGAGAACGAGATCGGCCTGCTCGGCTCCGACCGAGACTACTCGGACATGGCCAACGAGCTATTCGCCCAGGGCATCCCCGCCGACCTCGCGGAGAAGCTCGGTGTCGCCGCGGGCACCCCGTGGGCCGACGAGTTCCCGGGCCACGAGGGCGAGAACTTCATGGCCTACCATTACGCGAAGGCCGTGGAGCGCATCACCGCCGCCGGCATGTCCAAGCACCCGATCCCCGCCTACGCGAACTCCTGGCTGTACCAGTACCCATGGAACCCGGGCTCCTACCCGGCGGGCGGCCCGGCCACCCCGACGCACCGCGTCTGGAAGGCCATGGCGCCGTCGCTGTTCACGCTCGCCCCGGACATCTACGTACCCACCATCGCCAAGGCGATGAAGGACTACAGCTACGAGGGCAACCCGCTGTTCATCCCGGAGGTCCGCAAGGACGCGCAGACCGCATCGTACGCCTTGCACGCGTTCACCAAGTACAACGCAATCGGCTACTCGCCGTTCGGCATCGAACAGCTTGCCCTCGACCCCGACTCGATTCCGAAGCCGCCGATGAGCGTGATGATCGCGCTGAATATCGACCCCTCGTCCTTCGACATCACCAACAGCAAGCCGTACCTGTCACGCGTCTACGAACTCATCCAGGGCATGAAGCCGCTACTGCTCGAATACCGCGGCACCGATCGCCTGCACAGCTGGGTTCGCGAGAGCGAAACGGACTTCGGCCGTTACTTGACGTTGAAGAACTACGATCTCAAGGTCGCATTCTCTCCCAAGGCCGAATCCCAGCCGCTGGCTTCCGGTGCACTGTTCGAGCTTGATGACGACACACTGCTGATGGTCGGCATGATGTGCTCGATGAGCTTCTCCGCCAAGATCGGAGAGAACAGCAAGGTGGGCATCGTCTCCTACCAGGAGGGCACAATCGCCGACGGCAAGTTCGTCGCCTCGCGCGTGCTCAATGGCGACGAAAAGATGAGCATCGAGTTCGGACCGATGCCCGAGGCCCGCCTGCTCAAGCTGTACAAGTACTGATCTTCCCTCTCTCCTTCCCCGTCTACACGAAAAACCGTGCATCCCGCATCCCGGGGTGCACGGTTTTTCGTTGTCATGAATCCGTCCGGATTCCGCGTCTCAGCCCTGCAGCTTGGCCTTCTCCGCAGCCAGGCGCTGGGCCTCGGCCTCGCGGCGGGCGGCCAGCTCGGACTCGAAGCGCGCCAGCTCCTCCTCGACGGCCTCCTTCGGGATCTTCGCGAAAATCGGCGTGGGCTTGGACACCGGGGTGCCGGGCACGATCGGTTCGCTGGTCCACGGGCGCACGGTCTCACCGAGCTTGTAGTCGCCGGTGATGATCGGATAAGTGAAGCCGGGCTTGTCCAGATCCTCGACCTCCTCGATGCGCGGCAGCGGCGAGAACACGCCCGTGCCGCCCAGCGCCTCCCACACCTTCTGCGCGGAGTGCGGCAGGAATGGGGCCAGCAGGTGGTTCGCGTCGGACACGGCCTGTGCGGCCACGTGCAGCACGGTGCCCAGACGCGCCGGGTCGTCCTTGATCTTCCACGGTTCGGTGGCGGAGATGTACTTGTTGATGTCGCCGACCACACGCATCGCCTCGGTTAGCGCGTTCTTCTGACGGTGGCGCTCGATCAGGTCGCCGACCGTGGCGAACGCTCCGCGGGTCTCCTCGAGCAGGGCGCGATCCTCGTCGGTCATCTTCGATTCGTCCAGCGCAGGGATCTCGCCGAAGTTCTTGTGCATGAGGTTGGCCACACGGTTGACCAGGTTGCCCCAGCTGGCGGCCAGCTCCTCGTTGTTGTGGCGCACGAACTCGCTCCAGGTGAAGTCGGCGTCCGAGGTCTCCGGACCGGCCACCGAGATGTAGTAGCGCACGGCGTCCACGGGGTAGCGGGCCAGGATGTCCTTGACGTAGATCACGATGCCGCGCGAGGAGCTGAACTTGCGCCCTTCCATCGTCATGAACTCGCTGGCCACCACCTGTTCGGGCATGTTGAGTGGGCCGAGCTTGCCGGCTTCGCCGCCCTTGGAGCCGGCACCGTTGTAGCCGAGCATCTCGGAGGGCCAGATCTGCGAGTGGAAGGTGATGTTGTCCTTGCCCATGAAGTAGTAGCCGGGTGTGGAGGGGTCGCACCACCACTTGCGCCAGTCCTCCGGGGTTTCGCCGAAGCGGCGGGCCCACTCGATCGAGGCCGACAGGTAGCCGATCACCGCGTCGAACCATACGTACAAACGCTTGTTCGGGTTGTCGATCCAGCCGTCCACCGGCACCGGAATACCCCAGTCGATGTCGCGTGTGATGGCGCGGGGCTTGACCTCCTTGAACAGGCCGATCGAGAAGTTGATGACGTTGGTGCGCCAATCGGTACGGGTCTTGAGCCACGCCAGGTTCGCCTCGGCGAGCGCCGGCAGGTCCAGGAAGAAGTGCTCGGTCTCCTCAAAGCGCGGCGTCTCGCCGTTGATCTTCGATACCGGATTGATCAGCTCGTCCGGGTCCAGTTCGTTGCCGCAGGCGTCGCACTGATCGCCGCGGGCGCCGTCGGTGTGGCAGATCGGGCATTCGCCCTCGATGTAGCGGTCGGGCAGCGTGCGCCCGGTGGAGGGGCTGATCGCCACCTTCTGCGTACCCTTATAGATGTACCCGTTCTTCAGGCACTGCTTGAACAGTTCCTGCACCACCTGCTCGTGATTGCCGGTGGTGGTGCGGGTGAACAGGTCATAGCTCAGGCCCAGATCGCACAGGTCCTTGGCGATCACGCGATTGTACCGGTTCGCCAGCTCCTGGGCGCTCAGTCCCTCCTTCTCCGCTTCCACCAGGATCGGGGTGCCGTGCTCGTCGGTGCCGGACACCATCAGCACGTCATTGCCCTTCATGCGCTCATAGCGCGCATACACGTCCGAGGGGACGCCGAATCCGGCCACATGGCCGATATGGCGGGGGCCGTTCGCATACGGCCAGGCAACATTCACCAGTACATGAGTCATAGCCCCGATTATCAGGCTCAGCGCGGACAGTTCGCCAACCCCGACTTACGCACCATACGGCGCGGTCCACCGGCGATTATCCACATATCCACAACTTTCCCTCCGGCGCTGGCACCAACCACCGCCGACGCGTACCGTCGAACCATGGACACGACATCATCAACCACGGCAGCCATGTTCCCGCTGCTCCGCGACGACACGCTTCCGGGACCCATGAGCATGCGCCGCCTCGCCGAGATCGGCGCGATCCACCAGCTCGACGACGACAGCGCCTACTTGTCCGAGGACGCGGAGACGCTGTTCGGCAGGGCCAACATCACCAACATCCTCAAACCGTTCAATACGGTGTCCTGCGCTGTCAGCGCCGCATGGGTCTGGCTGGGCGGCCGCTTCCCCGACACCATCGACGTCATCTCCACCTCGCATTACCGCGCCCCGATACGCGGACGACGGGTCCGGGTGTTCAACCGCAAGGCCCCGCGCGACCACATCGCCACCATAGGTGCGCTGCAAGTCACCACGCCGGCGCGGACGGCATGCGATCTGGCACTGCTCCCCGCTACCGAACACCCCGGCAGGGAAGCCGCCGCCATGATCTACGCCATGATGGATTCCGGACGCTGCAAACCACGCGACTGCCTCAACATCCTCGACGAGAACCGCTACTGGGCCAATGCCCCTCGCGCCCGCACATTTTTCGAATATCTCGCGCCCTGTTTCTGACCATGCCCGACCACCCCGACCGCATACAGCACCGAGGACCCATGACCACCCGACTTGCACGACTACAGACGCGCGCGCAACAGCGCAGCACAGCGACGACGCAAGAACGACTGCACGCCCTCACACTGCAGCGCATCCGACAGGCAACGGCCGCGGTTCCCCCGCCGCCGCTGCAACCCACGCCGGCCATCGCCTGCGCACCGGACACACCAATCGAGACCTTGTGGGCCATAGCCCGCAGCCATCCGGAGCTGAGACGTTGGATTGTGGCCAACCCCAACGCCGACGCCGATCTCCTGGAATACATCTCGCAGCAAGGCGGCCCCCATGTCAGGCACGCACTGGACATCCTGCTCGCCTCGCTCGCATGAGGACAAGCCCCGATACCGTCACGACTTCATCGCCAGCACCGCGGCATACACCTGCTTGCGGTTCGCCAGGGAGCCGTCCGGCAGCGGGTGTTCCTCCACCACCTGCATAATGGCGTCCTTGATCCGCAACCCGTCCTCCAGCGCGCGGTCGACCGCCAACACCGCCAAGTCCGCCACCGACAGCGACGCCGGCGCGGCGGCCTGCACGTCCGTCTCGGATGCGCCGCCCACCACCAGCACCATCTCCCCGCGGGGCGGATCGTCGACCACGCTCTGCCGGATTTCGCCGATCGTGCCACGCCGCACCTGCTCGTATTCCTTCGTCAACTCGCGGCATAGCGCCATCGGACGGTCCGGGCCGAACGCCTCCAGCAGGTCCGCCATCGACTCGTCGATGCGGTGCAGCGTCTCATAGAACACCATCGTGCGGCGTTCCACGCGCATCGTGCGCAGGTACTGCACCCGCTCCGAGTGCTTGCGCGGCAGGAATCCCTCATAGCAGAACCGGTCGGTCGGCAGACCGGACAATGCGAGTGCGTCCAGGACGGCGGAGGGGCCGGGCGCGCAGGTCACCGGCAGACCGCGCTCGATGGCCCGACGCACCACCGCCAGGCCGGGGTCGTTGATCGTCGGCATGCCCGCGTCGGAGACGACGAGCACCGTGGCGCCGGCTTCCACACGGTCGAGCAGGCCGTCGGCTTTCTCGCGTTCGTTGTGGTCGTGGTAGGCGACGACATGGCCGCCGACGTGCACGCCGAGACGGTTGGCGAGCGCGTACAGCCGTCGCGTGTCTTCGGCGGCGACGATGTCGGCGTGCTCCAGCAGGGCGATCAGACGCGCGGAGGCGTCGCCGTCGTTGCCGATCGGCGTGGCGGCCAGCACCACGGTGCCCCGGGGAATGGCAACCGCACGCGTCGCGGTGCGTTCCGACGACTGGGAGCCGCCAACGTCCGCCGCGGGGCATCCGGCATCGTGGGCCACAGTGTCGTCCTCCACGGCTTCGGACGCCCCAGCCGACCTCGTTGCAAGGTCGCCGCAATCGTCGGAGGTCGGACCATCTGTCAGGTACTGCACGTCTTCCATACCATCCAGTATCCCGCAACCGGTCGATGCACCGGCCCCCATCCAGATTGCGGGTTCTAGAAAGAAGTGCAACACCTGCCTAGGGTTGGAGGTGTTCAAGTTCTTACCGAAGAAGGTGTTGCACTCGTGGGTATACGTTATTCGCGCCTGTCCCCGGACGAGCGGATCCGGATCGAGAGGCTGCATTGCGAGCAGGGTCTGAGCGTCGGGGAAACGGCCAGGCTGATCGGCCGGGACAAGGCCACCGTCAGCCGCGAGCTGAAACGGGGACCGTGGTTCGCGTCCAACGAGAACGGGTCATACCGCCCGTACCGGCCGCGGCGGCCGAAGACCGGGCCGTGGACGTCCATGCCGTTCTACTCCGCCCTCGCGGCGCAGCGGAGGGCGGACCGCAAACGACATGAGCCCCGCAAACCGCATCGCATGGACGATGACCGACTGCGCTCGTGGGTCATGGACGCGCTGCGCCATGGGTGGAGCCCCGAGCTGATCGAGGGCAGGCCGAAGCTGGAGTACCCCAGCGATGCGCGTCAGCCACGAGTACACGCAGTGAACCGCACCGCCAAACTGCCCCAAGATGCATCCGCCATCTTGTTGCCATGCGGCGGTATGGTGGGTTCCGGCCAACACGGACCAGCACGGCGAGCGCGCCGGGACGAGATACACAGAGGACATACAGAGGTACAAGGCGGAAGGCAACGTCATGGGTTTCGTCAATTTCATCATCGAACTGCTCAAGGATCCGCGCGCGGCGATCGCCAGCTGGATTGCGATGGGCGTCGCGCCGACGCTCGGCTTCATCTTCCTGATCGTCTTCATCGAGACGGGCGTGGTGTTCTTCCCGTTCCTGCCGGGCGACTCGCTGCTGTTCGCCGCCGGCTTCTTCGCCGCGCCCGACGCCACGACCGGTGAGTCGGCCCTGCCGCTGATGGCGCTGCTGCCGGTGGTCTGGTGCGCGCCGATCGTCGGCGACCAGTGCAACTACTTCATCGGGCACTTCTTCGGTCGCCGCATCATCGAATCCGGCAAGGTCAAGGCCCTGACGCCGGAACGTCTGTCCAAAACCGAGGCGATGATCGAGAAGTGGGGGCCGTTGGCCGTGTTCCTCGGGCGTTTCTTCCCGTTCATCCGCACGTTCATGCCGTTCATCTCCGGCATCTCCGGCATGCGATGGGCGCGATTCACGCCGTTCTCGGTGCTGGGCGGCCTGTGCTGGTCCACGCTGTTCACGTTGCTCGGCTATTTCTTCGGCGGTATTCCGGTGGTGCAGGAGAACTTCGAATTGGTGATCGTGGCGATTCTGGTGATCTCGCTGATTCCCACCATCGTGGGCCTGCTCAAGGCCAAGTTCGGCAAGAAGCAGCCCGCCGCCGAATAATCCGACGCCACGGAATTTGCATTTGGGCAGGGGGCGCACTATAGTGGCCGATGTTGTCCTGCGGAGCAAGACAACATCCACGGGGCTGTAGCTCAGTTGGTAGAGCGCTTCGTTCGCATCGAAGAGGTCGTGGTTTCGATTACCATCAGCTCCACGAAGACCCTCCGGATTCCACCCCGGAGGGTTTTCTTTTTTGCCCCTCTCGGACCCTGATCCATCGCGACCGTGATCCAATCCCAAGAATGACGACATTCCGCCAATCTCAGAAAGCATCAGGGTCACAAAAGTGTCAGAGTCCGGAGCAACCGGGGGTGTCGGGGGCGACCGGCATGGCGAATTCGAGTTGCTGGAATGCTCTGCTGAGCAGTACGCCGTCGGAACCACACCGACGGAACGGCGTCTTTTCCAGATACCGCTCGTACTCCGAATCGTCCACGAACCCCAGATAATAACCGGCCACTAGGCAATACAGCCGCATGCGCCCCATACGCCACCAGCCATCGGTGGGATCCGGCCCGAACGACCATTGCAGGCATTCGTCCCACACGGACCGCACATCGCAATCGTCGCCATATCGGGCACGCAGCCCCGCCAACGCCGCACGGGCGTCGTCGGCACCGGCATGCTCCTCAACGGCGAGCGCATACAACGCAAACGCCAGCACCGCCATGAACGGCATCTTCACACGCATAGTCATCGCCTTCTGCACTTCGTTCCAGGGCGTCAGCGGGGCGTGCCTGGCATCCGGATCAAAGTCCAGCATCTCCGTCGGGGCATGCCGCTGCAACAACATCAGACATGCCGCCGACGCCACCATCCGCAAATCGCAGGCCTGTCCGGCGAAGGCACCCCTGAGCGCCAGCTGTTGGAACGGCTCGCAGGCGGCGCGATACAGCGCCTCGCGCTTCAGCCACATCTCGCCTTCCTCCGCTGAGGACGCGGCCGGGCCCCGGGCTCGTCCGGCCTGTCCTCCAACGCTTCCACAATCCCCCTCCGCCGAGGATGTGTCCGATACGAATACGGAATCACCGTCGAGGACGGCCAGCACCGACCGCCGATACCCGTCGGACATCAGGCATGCCTCGGCCACGTCACGCGGCACCGGCTGCGGCATGGCGAACCGTTGCCGCACGCACCATGCCGCCAAGTCGATCAGCAGCATCGCGTGCAGTTGTCGTCGCCACCCGTCGCCGTTGTCAACCGCATCAACGGCCTCATTGGCGACCCTGCCAGTAACCGTGTCGGCACCACCATCGGAGGCTGCACCAACACCCCCGTCCGCAACCGACGCGGCAATCGTCACGGCCTCGCGTAAATCGCCGTCCATCGCCCCCTCATGCACGATCAGCTCCAGCCATACGGCGTTCCGGGCCCGGTCCAGCTGCCTGACATCGGCGGTGTCCAGATACCGGTTGCAGGCGTTCTCGAATTCCACGACGGCCATCCGCCGCAGCACCCGCAGATTGCCTGGCAGCAACGCGCCGTCCGCGCGCGCGCCGTCGATGACGCGCAGCTGATGCCGGTCCGTGCCGCCCTCCAGCATGCAGTCGGCCCACATGGCGGGCCATTGCACACCCAGGTTGAAGTCGAATCCCAGAGACAGCCGCACCAGGTTCCATCCGACCTGATCGAGGCGTTCACCGGCATTGAATCCGTTGCAGTACAGGCTGTCGTTCCCCATCACATGCCGGTAGGACACCTCCAGCATGCGCAGCGCCTGCCGTTCGCGTTGCTGTGAACGGATGCCGAGCATCATGCGCAGCATGTAACGCACCAGTGTCTGCCATTGCCGCAACGAGAGGTCATTGGTCAGCGCGGCCACGATATCGACCGGCACCGCGGCACCGCGCTCCCCCTCATACGAGGCGTCGACCAGGATCTTGGCCAGGAAGCACAACGCGAAGGCCGACAGCACGGTGCGCTCGTGGTACATCAGGTCAGTACTCGGCATCTTCTGGATTGTGCACTCCAGATATTGGGCGTATCGACTCCGTTCGGGAACAACGCCGTCCCGTAGCACTTCCCCGCGTACCATGGCCGCGTGTTCCAGCTCCGTCAAACAGTCCTTCCAGCGCCGCCCCAGGCTGCGAGCGCCGATCGCGCCGTCGATGTTGTCCTCCCAGTACTCGTGCAGTGTCTGTTGCACGGCGTCATACAGTCTGCGGCGTTCGTCCGCATGCAGCAGCCGCGCGTCCATGGCCTCCATGAATTCGTAAGGGGTGTCGATGTACACCCCGTCGCACAGCAGCGCCGCGAAGGCGACGAGGATGTCGATATTCACCTCAGGACGTTCCGTTTGCCCACGGCTGCGGTCACGACCCCGCCCACGATTGCGTCCGTGCCCGCGTTCCCGCGCCGAGGACAGCGTCTTCTCGTCCGATTCCGGGCGATGTTCCGGCAGTTCGTGCACGAACTGCGCTACCAGGTTGCCCAGTTCGTGGCGGAATTCGTCGCCGGTACCGCCGTGGCCGAACCATCGCCACCATATGTCGGCGAATCGGTTCAGCGCATCAAGATCGGCTACCTGCTCCAGCTCGTAGAGCCGCCATTGCGCATCCTCCAAGCCGGGATACTGCCCCTGGCGAATCCGTTCGAGCAATATGCGACCGATAGTGCGCCGTTCACCGAGTCCCGTGCCCGGCAAATCCTCGGAAACATTATCCGACAACCATGAATCCGTCGGCGAACTGCACACCAGGATCACCAGATGGTCGATATCCTCCCGATACGCCATCGTCCACTGGGTCATGCCAAGCCGATCGGCGATCATCGGCAGTTCCACCCCTCCCTCGCTGCAATCCACCACGCAGGTGGAGCATCCTCGCGCGGCGGCGGCCTGAAGCTCAGTCTCATCCGGTTCCACCATCGGCACACGGTCTGTCTGCAGGGCATGGGCCGAGGCGCGCAACAGGTCCGCGTCCACCACCCATCGACCCCTGCCGTACCGGCACAAAGCCTCGCCGGATAGGTAGAACACCGGTTCCACATCGGGGTTGCGACTGGGCGTGTTCAACCGCAAAGGCGCGAAGAACCGCTGCCGCAAACGTTCACCGCCATCGTCCACTGTTTGCGTCGGCAGGGCCAGCAATGAGACCAGGCTCTGACGTAGGAATGGCGTCATGGCGGCCAGCGATTCCGGAATCTCGACAACCGTGCAGCTGCGACGGCCCCGACGCTCACCGCCGTCCAGGGCCGGGCTGCGGTCGATCAGGCGCAGGGGAAACAACGCATCCGCGCCCGCAAACCAATCGACGGTACCGATGCCATCATGACTATAACGTCGCGACCGGGCGATCTCGGGGATGCGGGCGGCCGCACGCCGGTACCAATCGGACAGCGCGCTCATGATTGATCCCGATTGCCTCGTTCACGGTTCTCGACCAGTTCGCGCGCCGACGGCAGCCAGGTTAGGAACGCGTCGATCTCCTCGTCGTCGAGTTCGCCTTCCGCATACGCCTTGAGCTTCGGGTACTGACGCAGCCCAACGCGCGCGGTCAGATTCAACAGCTCCACGAACAGCTGTTCCGGGAACGGATCCCCGACGCGGTAGGGGATGAGACAATTACAGATGATCTCGCCGTCACTGTCCAACTCCACCCGTGCGAATCGCATGCCGAACGCCTCCGTGCTCACGTACGCCTGAGCAAACGGCAGCGTCTCAGGCGGGATATGGAACGGGTACATGATGCGAATTTGCACCGAATCCATATCCGGTTCGAAGATTACCCGCTCGGTCACGGTATGCCCTTCGGCATCGGACACCGCATATTGCAGCATCCATGCGTCATCGTCGTCATCATCACTGACGAATACGCGTTTCCACACAGTTTTCGCCAGCCGTTTCATGGTCGACCATACCTCACGCACCTGGGCGTTGGACATCAGCGCACGGAGGTCGTCCGATGCCTCGCCCGGGATCGCCGGGTCGCCGACACCGCTGGTATCACCGTTGATGGATTCCACTGTCATCATCGTTCTCCTTGCGTGGTTGTGTTGCACCGCGGACGGCTGCTGTCATTATTGCGCACCACCCGCCGGGGAAGCGCCGGGGAAACTTCGCAGCGCCTTGCGCCAGGTGGCGATCGGCTCGGGTTGGCGAACCGGTCCGCCGAAGTCGAAATCGTCCATGAGCCGCAGCACGCGTTGCGCGTTGGTTGCGGCCACCATGCCGGAACGTTGCCGGTAGTCGTCGTGGGCGAACGCAGCGTACAGCACGCGCCGGTAGAACGTCCTGAGCACCGCGCCACCGTCCTCGCCGATCTCCATGCGTTCCAGCGCGCACAGCATGGCGATGGCCACGGCGTCGCTGACATGGCCGTTGTCGGCCAGGAACCGGTCGATCATCACACCGCCGCCCTCGTCCACAGCGAGCTTGCGGCACAGCCAGATCGCGGCGAAGTACGCCTTGACGGCGTCGTATTCGAACCGGATCGTATCGGCGTCCTCGCGGAAGATGCCGCAGCGGGAGATGGTGCGGTCGAGCGCCTCCTCATTGTCGGCGCGGTCGCCGTTGCCGTCCTCCTCGCGGTAGCGGTTGAACAGTTCCAGGAAGCGTTCGCGGTCGAACACGCCCTGCCCGTTCGATGCGGCACGTTCGACCCCATCAGCGAACACGCGGCGTTCCGGCACGATGGCGTCGTACGCCAGATGGGCGATGGCGATGCGGTCGCACCCGGGGATCTCCCCGCCGGTTTTCGGCAGAATGCGTTCGATATTCGCCAGACACCGGTTGACCAATGTGCCGACGCTGCCGTCCGACCGTTTGAGTTCCTCCACGATCGCGGCCAGCATGCCCGGGTTGCCGAGCAGGCTGCCGAACCCGGGCGTGGCGCGTACCGCTTCGAATCCGACGGGAGCCATGCCGCCGTACGACCGGTCGAGGATGTCGAACAGTCGCCGCTGCCGCGGTTCGTCGAACGGGGCGAACTCCGCGCGTTCCCCATCGCCGCACAACCGGTCGATCCGCGACTCCTCGGTGCCGCCCAGCGACCGGCTGGTGATGATGTACCGGCCGATGGCGTACCCGTCGTCCGCAATCAGCCGCTCCAGCGACTCCAGGAAGTTGCCGCGGCATTGGAACGGTATCTCGTCCACCGAATCGATGAGCACCAACGTATCGGGCCGTTTGAGCAGACGCCGGAACCGGTCGACGCCCACCGCCACCGCGTCGCCGGCCGCGCAGCCCCGCCCGCCCAGTGCCATCAGCGCTTCGAAGCTGTCGCCCCGGCGCCGCGGGACGCGCACGCGTTCGCCGTACATGCGGGTCTTCATCTCTTCGGGCAGATGGTCGTACAGGAACGTCGTGAACTCCTCCGGCTCCAACGGGCCGGAGCGCAGCGCATCATACGAACGGTACCATTCGGTCTCGCGTACATCCGCCTCGGTGGCGCTCATCGCATACGGCACATCCCGCTGGGCGATGACCACCGGTATCAGCCCGCTTCCGGCGATGGCCCGCCACTGGTCCGCATCGACCTGCGCACGCATGTAGTCCACAAAACCCGCGCGCAGCGGGGCGCGGTTACGTGCCGACCGGTATTCATACGGCAGCAGGCCGCCCAGCACATACGCCACGCCGCGCACGAACGTGCTCTTGCCCATGCCCGCGTTGGCGCGCATGAACAGCCCGCGCCTGCCGCCCTCGACACCGGCCACGGAGGCCAGCCACTGCACGGGCTGCGCGCCGATGAAACCGGGGTCCACAAACCCTTCGTCATAGGTGGGCGCCTCGTCGTTGCCGTCCGGACGGCGCATGGGAATCGTCCGCCCCCATTCGGCCACGCCGTCCAGATAATCAGGCAGATATGGCGGTACCAATCCTTCGGCGTGGGCGTTGAGGCAGTCGGCGAGCACCTGTCCGAATCCACGCCCGCTATGGTCATGCTCATGGTTCAAGTACAGACGGATCATCGCCTGTGCGATCACCTGCGCAATGGCGTACGGATCGTCCGGCATGCGCAGGCCCGCAGGGAGTGCGGCGTCGAACGCATCATCCGCCGATTGCAGGGCGTCGATCATCGTCCGGCATGCGGCGACCCTGTCGCCGGCGCACTGCACGCGGTCCAGCCATGCGGCCACCGCATACGGGAAACACACGGCGTAGTCCAGATAGTTGTCCGCGCCGATGCTGCGACTGCGGAAATCGGCTTTGAGGCGTTCTCCCACGTCGGCCCGCCAGGCGTCGGTCTCGCTCCAGCAGTTGCGGCCCGCGGCGTTCTCGCCGTTGCGATCGCCCTGCTGGAACGGGAAGATGCGCCAGCCGGCGTCCGGCTCCAGCCGCAGCGACCCGACCGGCCGCAACCGCAGGATCAGCTCGCCGTGCGGGCCGATGCCGCGCATCCGGTACGCCGCCCCGCGCGACAGGTACAGCTCCCCGCCCGCCATGCCCGCGGCGCGCGACTGCTCCCGTTCCGCCAACTGCGCACGGGCCTCCTCCCATCCGCACTGCCCGTAGAACGAGAATCCCGGAATCGACCGGTAGCTGACCGTCACGTCGCCGATGCCGCGGTACCGGGCCCAATCGTCCACATCGACCCCGTCCGCGAACCGGTACCGGCACTCGACCGCCGACGCCTCGGGAATCCGCGGACCGTCCGGCTCCGCGGCGGCTCCGGCCGGCAGGTTCCTGGACAGTCCCGCGGCGATGCGTGCACGTTCGCCCGTGTCGAATCCGTCCATCACCCGCCAGAACCAGGCGTCGAAGCAGTCGTCGTCCGCGTAGACGCCGTGCTCATCCGACACGGTCACGTATTGCGACCACCGATGGTTGTAGGCGGTCGCATGCGCCTGCGGCTCTCCGCCTTCCGTCGGCGTCCACGTGCCGAACACGACGACGGCGTCCGCATTGTCGTCGAAGCAGGGGCCGATCATCCGTTCCAGCAGCATCGTCTGCTTGCTGCGTACATATTTGCCGGTTTCCGCGGGATTCGACCATTCGCGGTGCGCGGGGTCGGCGTCGTCGCGTATGGGGCGGAGCAGCCCCTCGATCAGCCGGTACCCGACAGCCTCAAGACGCCACCGCCCGTCAGAGGGTATGGCCGACACCGCTCCGGAGCCCGACGCCGGTTCCTTCTTCGCTCTGGCCATTCCCGCCTCCTTGCTCCACGACTCTTTCCATACTACGGCGCGCAGTCGCACTGCCGCGCGGCACCGGGACCGGGGAACGGGTTATCGGCGCGTTCCCCCGTCGTTCCCCCACGTCGGCCGCCGTACCGTCGATGCCATCAAGGGCGCCCGCCCTTGCGATTCAAGAAAGGAACGGCAATGTCCCAGTATTACAACGAACTCGTTTTCAATCCCTTTCTGGCGATCTTGGACGTATCCAGCTCGATGAGACTCGACCGCAACGGCAATTCACCCATTGCCACGGAGGCTTGCATCGTACCGGAACTCTCCCGACTCGGCCGTGAGCACCCGACCGTGGATCAGACCACCACCGCCGGTCTGATCCTGTTCTCCACCAATGCCGAAGTGGCGCTGCCGATCGGGGCCTCCGGACGCCTCTCCCAACTGGATGACGAGCACATCAACCTGAATGCGGAAGGGTTCACTCATTTCGGCACCGCATTCGACCTGGCCCGCACGGAGCTGGAGGCGCTGCCCCAGCGCCTGCGCGACAGCGGCCGGCTGCATGGCGCACGTCTCTCGCTGCGCCGTCCGCTGGTGGTGATGGTTACCGACGGTGCGGCCAATGACGATGTCGACGAACGCGATCAGGCCTGGCAGCGGCTGGTGAACAGCAAGCTCAGTCCGAACATCGTGATGGTGGGTGTGGGCGACGCCGACCCGGACCAGCTCAAGCGATACAAGAACCGCCGTGGCGTGGCCCTGTTGAGCAAGACGCCGGACGATGTCTCCGGCGCGCTGACCGGGCTGATCGATCTGATGCAGGGCACGATCATCGCCATGGGCGAGGCGGACAACGCGTCGCAGCCGATCATCGACGAGTCGATGATCGACGACGACCTGTTCGAAATCCTCGAATAGCCCGACGGACAGCACGGGACACAAGGCATAACGCGCAGGACACAGCACAGGAAAGGAGCAACCATGTGGACCGACCTATGTCTGGGGGCGTCGGTGGTGATGGCGGCGTTCATTGTGGCCATCGTCGCGCCGATTGTGGCCAATGCCATGGTGAACGCGGAACGGGAGCGGCCGCACCGGGTTACGGCCGCCGAGACAGCCTGCCCGAACGACGGCGCGCCGGCGAGCGGGACGGCCGCCGCGGCCGCCATGCCGGACGCAACACCGTCCGCCGTCACGGTACCGAAAACCGCTGCGGACAGGCCGCCTGCGTTCCCGCCGCGATCCGACGGCACCGTACGGACACCGAATCCACCCGCCACACAGTCGCCGGGACCACCGGCCACATCCGACACCGCCACGCAAACGCCATCCACGGATGCCGATGACACCGCGAACGACGGACGGCACCAGCCGGCTACGGCACATCCCGAATCGGTGTCCGCCCTGCCGCCGCGACCGCCCCACAACTGGATCATCCCGCCCCTGGCCACCGACATCCGCACCGTGGAGTCGGGCGTTGCAGCCGGACTGGATGAGCTGGGCGAGCCCAGCGAATACGCCGAACTGGAACACCGTCCGGTCAACGACGCGCAGGCGTCCTCGGCACCGACGGCCGTGGCGCTCGACATGCTCGAATGCCACGGCGCCACCGCCGCGTCGGTATCGATCCGCGGCGTCGGACACCGCGATTTCCGCCATCCGCGGCAGGATGCGACGGCGATCCGCGCCGTCGGCGAGCGCATCGTGGCCGTGGTGTGCGACGGCGTCTCCGCATCGCCCCGATCGCATATCGGCGCGGCGTCGACGTGCAAGGCCGTGTTGTCCTGCGTCCAGCGCCAGCTGGATGAGGGCACCGACATCGATCGCATCGACTGGCCGCAGGTGACCGCCGCCGTGCGCGCAACGTTGCGGGAGCAGGCCTCGCGCGCGCTCAGGCCGCGGCACGGTGCGCCCGGGGACGCCGACCGGCAGGCGGCCGACGCGGATGCCGTGGCCGCGCAACTGCTCGGCACCACCTGCGATGTATTGGTGGTCGATGTCGGCGGCGATACCCCGCGGTTCACACGCGCGACGCTGGCCGGCGACGGGTTCGGATATCTGGTGGATGCGGTGCGCGGCATCGAATTCCTCGGCTCGACCAAGGTCCGGCCGGGTGCCACGCTCCCCGCGGACGAGGCCGGTATCGAACCGGACGCGCGGCTGACCTCCAGCGCCGTACGCCCGTTGCCCGCCGACCCCGGGGACCGCTTTCCGATGGTCGTCTCCGGTCGGCTGCTCCGCGGCAGGCAGGCCGTGGCCATCGTCAGCGACGGCTTGGGCGACGACCTGCGCGACGGCTCCACCGCGGCCGCGGGATACCTGTTCCGCCGCCTGGTGCGCCCCATTCCGCAGCACGAGCTGCTGCGCATCGCCTCCTATCTCAAACTTGGTTCAACCGACGACCGATCGGCGGTGATTGTATGGCTCTGACGCTGCATATGCTGGCCACTGACCGGCCGGGCGACCTGGGGCTGCAGCAGTGCGGCATCGGGGCGCAGTCGGTGGTGTATCTGCTGCCCAAAACCCTGCGCGTCAACGGCCGCGCGAACCTCGTCTACAAGCGCTACCGCCCCAAAGCGCCTTCGTTCCGGGGACGTGAGGCGGCAACCAAGGTCGCCCTCGAACAGCTCATCGGCCTGCATCACATCCTGGATCTCGCCTCGGACGGCAAACGCATCCGCACGGCGCTCGAACGGCATGTGGCATGGCCGCTGGCGGTCGTGTCCCGCGGCAATGCCGCGCTCGGCGTTGTGGAGCCGAAGGTCGACGCCGCATTCCTCGGCGCCCCTTGCGACGACCTTACGCCGGCCATGCCGTTGGAACGTTTCATCCGCCCGGACGGCGAGCGCGCGCTTCTGCTCGGCCAGGGTCTGCATCCGCTGGATGATGATGGCCGGCACCGCATCGCGTTGCAGCTGGTGGCCACCGCCTCGCTGTTGCACCGTATCGGTCTGGTCATCGGCGACATCTCACTGCGTAACGTCATGGTCTACGTACCCGAGCACGACCAGCGGAACCAGGCGTCCGCGGCATTCATCGACGCAGACGCCTGCCGTCCCGCAATCGGCGGCTGCGGCCTGCCCCAGGGGTCCACGCCCGCGTTCGACCCTCCGGAATCGCGATTCTGGCGCAGGAAGGCCGACGCCGTACCCGACGGTCCGAAACGACGGTATGCCCTGGCCATGGCCGGTCTGCAGACTCAGCCTTCCGACGTCTATAAGACGGCGCTGCTGATCCTGCGCATGTGCTCATGCGAGGAGGAGCAGCCCACCGGCGTGCGTCGGATTCGCAGCGCCACGCAGCACAACACCATCGTCGACCTGTTCGGAAACGCCGGTCTGACCGCTCTGACCGACGCGTTGGCCGATACCCCCGCCGACCGCCCCAGCATGGCGGAACTCTACCGCGCCCTGCACGGCGGCGACCCGACACAATCCCACCATGAAACGAGGTGACCCATGTCCGCCGATATCGCAATCGCCGTGCTGATCGTCGATGGTGTCGCCGTACTGCAGGATGCCACCGTCGGCCGGCTCTGCAGCGGGGCACCGGACACGGCTTTGGTCGTGGCGGTGGCCGTACGCGACGGCGGCGGCGACCTGTTGTGTCCGGTGTCGCCGTTGGCGTCCAACGCCAACCGTCCCATCCGCAGCCTGTGGCCGAATGGACCCTGCACCGGCGATCCGTCCGCGCTGCTACGGCAGGAGATCTGGTATGCCCGGGCCCTGCTCGGCAACGCCGATGCCGGCGTCACCGTCTACCAGCATGCCGACCTCACGCTGTTTCCCGAGGTGCGGGCGGTATTCGACGAGACGCCTCGCCTGACCGTGCAGTCGTCGCCGACGGTATCGGACGCTGCCACGGATCCGTATCTCTTCATCGATGACGACGATACCGATGCGGAAGCATCCCTCCCACCACAGCCGAAGGCCGACACGCGAGCCGACGGTCCCGGTGCCGCCCCCGATGCCGATCCGTCGCCACGGCGCGGACACCGGATGCTGTTCGCCCTCACCGTATTGGGCGCGCTGGCACTGGCTTGCTGGCTGATACCGTTGCCGTTCGACGTCGACGACGACGTCGTCACGGTCGAAACACTCGCCGGACAGGCCGCGGATTGGTTCTCCGATCTGGTCGGCCGCATCGGCGAACTGGTGTCCTGATCCCATCCCGCATCCTCCCCAAGAAAGCGAGCGCATCATGTCATCCCCCTCCCTGCAACACCCCGACCACGTTCCCGCCGCGGAGTCACCGACCATCGCCATCCATGCGGGGCAACGGGCTCCTGTCCGATCCGCGGCGCCGCATGATGACCCGACCGAGCTGCTGCCGATGGCATCGGACGGCGGTACACGCGTCATCCAACCCCGGCAGGTGGTCAGCGAACCGCAGACCGTCCTCGTCCGGCCCCGTTCCGAAGCGCAGCCGATCCGTCGGCCGCGGGAACGTGTGGCGCAGTCAACGCCTCAGGTCTCTCAGGTTTCTCAAGTTCCTCAGGTTCCGCCATCGTCTGAATGCCACGGGCAACCGGACGGCACCGAGCCCGCGCCACCGATCGCCGACGCGCCCCGTGTCGGCAGCGTGCTCGACGGGCGGTGGCGGCTGACCCGTCTGCTCGGGCAGGGCGGCATGGGACAGGTATGGCTGGGTGCGGACCTGCGGCTGCCCACACGCACGGCAGCCGTGAAGACGATGCACACCCGCTTTGTCGAGGATCCCTCGTTCCGTGAGCGTTTCGCCCGCGAACAGACCATCATGGCCACGGTGGACGACTGTCCGCACATTCCCGCGTTGCTTGATGCCAGCGCGGAGGACGCCCCGACCCCCTACTACGCCATGCAGGTCATCCGCGGTGCCACGCTACGCCAGATCACGCAGCTCGGCCATGGTAAGCCGGTGCTCTCCACGCACGACACCTGCACGGTGATGGTCGAACTGCTCGAAGGGTTGTGCGGCATCCACCGCCATGGCATCATCCACCGTGATCTGAAGCCGGGCAATCTCATCATCACGCCCGACGGTCGGCTGATCATCACCGACTTCGGCATCGCCAAACCGACCGACCCGGAGGCGGATCAGGTCACCCGATTCGGGCAGGCTGTGGGCAGTAACGACTACGCCTCCCCCGAACAGCGCCGCGGCGAACCGGTCGACGAGCGCAGTGACGTGTACTCCGCGGGCATCATCTGGCGCGAGATGCTGGTCGGCGGATTGCAACAACTCAAGTCACAGCCCAAACCGCAGGTCGCCCCACAGGCTGCGCCGCAACCCAAACAGCGGTCGAGCCAACCGGGGCACACGTCTTCGCCCAGCGGCCAGCCGGTGCCCTCATGGATCAGGACCTTGTGCTCGGCGGCCTTGCGTCCTGATCCCGATCAGCGCCCATCCGCCGCGGAGTTGCTGGAACGGTTGCGTGCGGGGCTGCTGCACCACCCCACGCCGACGGAGAGTCCGGCGGCATTCCCTCCGCCGGACGGCGCAACGGTCTCCGACCCCGCGGCCGTCGATTCACCATGCACCGACGACGACATCGACACCATGCGGCTGCTTGGCAACCTGTATTTCCGCGGCAGCCACTGTCTGGCGCGGAACCTGGCCACCGCGGGACGGTGGTATGCGCGGGCGGCTGCGGAGGGTGATCTCAAGGCGTTGTACAACCTTGGTGGCGTGAATCAGGCTGCCGGGCACCGCGCCGAGGCGCAGGCCTGCTTCCGAGCTGTGGCGGATGCCCCCTCCGTAATCCCGTCCCTACGCGATCTGGCCCGGTCCCGACTCACCGCCCAGCGGTGACGGCTACGCGGCGAGCCGCTTGCGCACGATGGCGTCCAGCGAGGCGGCGTCGATGCCGTCGTAGGAGTCGATGGACAGGAACTGGCCCAGGCCGGAGGTATCGGTGCGGATCCAACCGGTCTGCGCGATCACGGTGGCACCCGACGCCACACCCGAACGCAGGCCGGAGGACGAATCCTCGAACACCACGCAATGCGGCATATCATCGGCGCTCAGTCCCAGCCGGCTAGCGGCCTCCAGGTATGGCGCGGGATCGGGCTTGTGCGCCACGGGGTCGTCGCCGCACACGTACCCGGCGAACAGCCCCTCCGACTGGCGCATGACGTTCTCCACAATCGGCCGGGGCGAGGTGGATACCAGCATCGACGGCACGCCAGCATCCTTCAGCGCATGCAGCACGTCCAGCACGCCGTCGATCCACGGCAGACCCTTCAATTCGGATTCGTAGACGTACCGTTTAAGCTGCACGTCAATCTGTTCGACGGACAGCGTGCATCCCTTGGCGATCATGCGTCGGGCCACGTCGGGAACGGGCGTGCCGGAGCCAGCCCAGCCGTCATCCTCATTCCATTCGCCGCCGTTGGCGTGGGCGATTTCGATCTCACCCTGATGCCACAGCGGCTCCGAATCGATCAGGGTGCCATCCAGATCCCAGAATACGGCCTTCAGCTCCATCATTGCCCTCCGGTGTTCGACTGCTACAGCCATCTCACCAAAGGTCCGGGACGATTGCCGGTCGGCCACCCCTCCGCTTACGCCATGCGCCAGACGACCACAGCCTGGGACCCGCTGCCGTCGTCCGTCCCACCGTCGTCATACCGTTCGCGACGCGCGGGCAGCGCCCGGGGGTCGACGTGAATCTGCCGACGCCACCGACGGGCACTGCCACTGCGTTCGATTTCCACGATGCCGCCGTCCGCGTCCGCGGCGAACACGCTGGAGCCGGAGGGTTTGCGCAGGCGGGCCACCTGCCGGCGCAGCTCGCGGTTCTCCTCCTCCAACTCGAGGATGCGGGTGATGCCGGCCAGGTTGATGCCCTCATCCTGGCTGAGCTGCTGCGCATGCGCCAGACGCGAGACGTCGCGCAGGGAGTAGCGACGGGCGCCGCCATCGGTCCGCTGCGGCACCACGAGTCCGAGACGGTCATACTGGCGGAGGGTCTGCGGGTGAATGTGGGCCAGTTCGGCGGCGCGGCCGACCGTGAACACGGGCAGCTCGACGTCGAACCCCACTTCGCTGGCACCGTCGAGGTGCGCGCGTCCGGAGACCAGCGCCACGGCGCACATCTCATACAGCTGCCGCACCTGCTGCGCCACCCGTGCCATACGCCCTCCTAGTTACTTACCGTTGCGAGGCGAGTTCGTCCGCAAAACCGCCGGACTCCTTGTCGAATTCCTTGGCCGCACGCTTGAGCCCCATGCCGGGCTTGGCGGGAACGCGAATCTCCACGCGGCCGATCAGGTCGCCGGCACCGCGCGAGGACTGCACGCCCTTGCCCGCCACGCGAATCTCCGCGCCGCTCGACGACCCGGCCGGCACCTTGAAGGTCACCGATTCGCCGTCGATATCCCGCGCTTCGACCTTGGCGCCGCACACGGCCTCGCCCACGGTCAGCGGCAGGGGCATGACCAAGTCATGGCCGCGCATCGTGAAACGGTCGTCGGGCTTGACGCTCAGCTCCAGGTACAGGTCGCCGGCCTTGCCACCGTTGCGGCCCGGCTTGCCCTTTCCGGCCAGACGAATCTTTTGACCGTCCTTGACCCCGGCGGGGATGTGCGTCTTGAACTTCTTGCCGTCCACGCTCAGGGACACCGTGGCGCCCTTGACCGCCTGACGGAACGTCAGCGTGACCTTCGAGTTGCGGTCCTCGCCGTTCTCGGGGCGGGGCGCCTCCTGGTACCCACCGTACGGCGACCCGCCATAGGTGCCGCCGGCAGGTCCGGCACCGCCGCCGAACATCGAGAAGATGTCGTTGATGTTCGTCGGTCCGCCGCCGTTGGTCTGGAAGCGGATGTGCGAGCCGTTACCGCCGCCGAACATCGAACCGAAGATGTCGGAGAAGCCGCCGGCGTCGAACCCGCCGCCCCCGGCACCGCCGGCGAAGCGAGCCCCGCCCATGCCGAACTGTCGGATGGCGTCGTATTTCTGGCGGCTGTCCTTGTTGCTCAGCACGTCATAGGCCTCGGAGATGTCCTTGAACTTCTCCTCGGCTTCCTTGGTCTTGTTCAGGTCCGGATGGTATTGGCGAGCGAGCTTGCGGTAGGCCTTGGTGATCTCCTGGTCGCTGGCGTCCTTGGAGACACCGAGGACCTTGTAGAAATCCTTGGAGAGCCATTCATTCTCAGCCATTCTCGCTGCCTCCTTTCGTTGCGTAAATCATGGGTTTGTACAGACGCCGGGTGCCCCGCGAATGGGAGGGGCGCCCGGCTACACGTAGCGTAAATCAGTAGGGGCGGTAGGGCCGGCCGCGCGGGTCGTCCGACCCGGCGGACGCCCTACCGATCACTCAGGCCTGCGGCGAGGCCACAACCACGCGGGCGGCGCGGATCACACGGTCGCCGATGCGGTAGCCCGCCTCGACCACGGTATCCACGACCTCCTTCTCGGCGGTCGGGTCCGGCTTGTGCAGGATCGCGTCGTGCTTGGTCGGGTCGAAGTCCTCGCCCTTCTCACCGAACTTCTCCACGCCGAACTTCTCGAAGGCCTTGTCGATCTTGGCGGAGACGGCCTTGAAGGAGTCGTCCATCTCGCTGTGCTCGCGGATGCGGTCGATGTCGTCGAGCGCGGGCAGCAGCGCGGTGAGCACGTCGATGATGCCGTGCTGGCGGAAACGCTCCTGTTCCTTGGCCGCGCGGTTGCGGTAGTTGATGAACTCCGCACGCTCGCGCTGCAGCGCCTCAAGGTATTCGGCGGCCTCCTGCTTGGCCTTGCCCAGCGGGGTCAGCGTGTCCTCGGCGGACTCGGACTGCGACTGGTCACCGGAGTCGGTACCGGCGGCCGCATCCTGCGCGGTCTGCGCGTCGCCGTCGGCCGGGGCCGATTCCCCGGCATCGGAGCCGTTCCCGGCGTCGCCTGCACCCGGCACAGCCTGGTCGTCGGCCGGGGTCGTGCCGTCAGCGGGGGCCGACCCGGCCGAGGCCGACGCCGCGGTCTTGTCCGCGAAGTCGTCGGCGTCCGGCAGGTCGTTGAGGTAATCGTCCTTATTGAACTCAGCCATGATTACCGGCCCTTATTACTTGTTGTCCTTGTCGTCGTCCACGACCTCGGCATCCACCACGTCGTCGTCGTCACCGTTGTTGGCGGCACCCGACGCGCCCGCGGCACCGGCGGCGTCCGCAGCACCCTGCTGGGCGTACAGCGCCTGGCCGATCTTCTGGGCGGCGGTCATCAGCTCGGTCTGCTTGGTCTTGATGGCCTCGATGTCCTCACCCTTCAGGGCTTCCTTGAGCTCGTTGACCTTGTCGGTGACCTCCTTGGCCACGTCGTCGGAGAGCTTGTCCTTGTTGTCATTGACGAGCTTCTCGGTCTGATAGGCGAAGGACTCGGCCTGGTTGCGGGTCTCGGCGTCCTCACGGCGCTTCTTGTCCTCGGCCTCGTGGGCTTCGGCCTCCTTGACCATGCGGTCGATCTCGTCCTTCGGCAGGCCCGAGCCGCCGGTGATCGTCATCGACTGCTCCTTGCCGGTGCCCTTGTCCTTGGCGGACACGTGCACGATGCCGTTGGCGTCGATGTCGAAGGTCACCTCGATCTGCGGGATGCCGCGCGGCGCCGGCGCGATGCCGGTCAGCTCGAAGGTGCCCAGCGGCTTGTTGTCACGCGCGAACTCACGTTCGCCCTGGTAGACCTGGATGAGCACGGACGGCTGGTTGTCCTCGGCGGTGGAGAACACCTCGGAACGCTTGGTCGGGATGGCGGTGTTGCGGTCGATGAGCTTGGTCATGATGCCGCCCTTGGTCTCGATGCCGAGGCTCAGCGGGGTCACGTCGATCAGCAGGACGTCCTTGCGGTCGCCCTTGATGACACCGGACTGCACGGCGGCGCCGACGGCCACGACCTCGTCCGGGTTCACGGACTGGTTCGCTTCCTTGCCGCCGGTCAGCTCCTTGACCAGGTCCTTGACGGCCGGCATACGAGTCGAACCGCCGACCAGCACCACATGGTCGATGCCGCTCACGCCGATGCCGGCGTCGGCCAGCACATTGTTGAACGGGGTGCGGCAGCGGCCCAGCAGGTCGGAGGTCATCTCCTCGAAGTGGGCACGGGTCAGGGTCTCGTCCAGATGCACCGGGGTGCCGTCCGGGGTCATGGCCAGGTACTGCATGGAGATGGTGGTGGAGGTCGAGCTCGACAGCTCCTTCTTGGCCTGCTCGGCGGCTTCCTTCAGGCGCTGCAGCGCGATCTTGTCCTTGGCCAGATCCACGCCGTACTTGTTCTTGACCTCGGTGACCAGCCAGTCGATGATCTTCTGATCCCAGTCGTCGCCGCCCAGGCGGTTGTCGCCGTTGGTGGCCTTGACCTGGATGGTGGAGAAGCCGTCCTCATCCTTGCCGATCTCCAGCAGGGACACGTCGAAGGTGCCGCCGCCCAGATCGAAGACCAGGATGCGCTCGTCCTCCTTGCCCTTCTCCAGACCGTAGGCCAGGGCGGCCGCGGTCGGCTCGTTGATGATGCGCAGCACGTTCAGGCCGGCGATGGTGCCGGCGTCCTTGGTGGCCTGGCGCTGGGCGTCGTTGAAGTACGCCGGGCAGGTGATGACCGCGTCGGTCACCGGCTCGCCCAGGTAGGCCTCGGCGTCGCGCTTAAGCTTCATCAGGATCTGCGCGGAGATCTCCTGCGGGGTCCACTTCTTGCCGTCGATCTCAACTGTCCAGTCGGTGCCCATGTGGCGCTTGACCGAGCTGATGGTGCGGTCCACGTTGGTCACGGCCTGGCGCTTGGCCACCTCGCCGACGAGGATCTCGCCGGACTTGCTGAACGCCACGACCGACGGCGTGGTGCGCGAGCCTTCGGCGTTCACGATGACGGTGGGTTCACCGCCTTCCAGCGTGGCGATGCAGGAATTGGTGGTTCCCAGATCGATGCCTACTGCACGTCCCATAATGTTCGCTCCTTTATTCGTTGTCAGTTACGTCCTACGCCCAGGTTCTGGGTGCTTCCAAAACTTGAGCCTACACCACTCAACTTTACGGCGCAAGTGTTTATTCCCGGATTGGGGAGGAATTTTCTGGCACGGCGGCAAAGACCGCCGTCCGCCTCACCGGCTCCGGCATCCGCACGGGCGAGCGCTTCACCGCGCCACCGGACCAGGCGAGGGCCGTCCTGCATGGCGTTCGCGCGGACACGACGGTCCGGCGCGTGCCGCTGCCGGCCAAGCGCGCGAAAAGCCCTGCGGCATCAATCCGCAGGGCTTATCCTCTGTTCAGGCGGACGGTCGCGTAACGGCCGTCATATCCTTATACGGCCGCGCATCCGCGCCGCGGACTCAGTGACGACGGCCCTTGACCGTCTTCAGCGCGAGCGCGGTGGAGACCAGCGCGGCGATCAGCACGACCACCGCAGCGATCGCGGAACCGGTCTTGCCGAGCACCCCGGCCACGCCGGTCTGCTGGCCGGCGGCGGAGGTGTTGTCGCCGGGGTTCTCGACGGTCTCGCCGGGCACGACCTGGGAGTCGTCGCCGGCTGCGGCCGCCGGGGCCTGGAAGTCCTTGGCCACGACCTTGCCGGACTGGCGGCCGGTGATGGTCACGCGGTAGGTCTTGCCTTCGGTGAGCTTGCCGGTCAGGTCGATGCTCATGGTCTGGTCGGTGCGGACGCGCACGCCGGAGACCGGGTCGGTCGCCTCGCCGGAGGTGGCGATCACGGCGTCGTTGTTCGTCGGGTCGGTGACCGTGTAGGTGACGGACGCATCGCCGTCGAAGCCGGAGAACTCGACGCGCTGGCCGTTCTCGTCGACAACGAGGTTCGCGTCGGCGCCGTCGGACAGGGCCTTCATCTGGTCGGTGGTCTCGGCCAGGTCGAGGGCGTTGGCGATGGTGAAGAAGTTGTCGGTCTGGTCGGTCAGACCGTTGACGCGCTGCGCGCCCGGGCCGGAGGCGGCGATGCGCAGCTGGGTGCCGGTGTGCGACATCGAGCTTTCCACCTCGTCGAACTTCGGGTCGTCATCGTTCGCGTACATCTGGTCGGGCGAGGTGCCGTAGGACACGGTGATCTTGGCGCCGTCGACCGGGGACTTCAGCACAGTGCTCAGCGCGTAGTTCGGCTGCTCCTCCACGATCTGGCTGGTGTGCGCGTGGTCGGCGGTCACGATGATCAGCGTCTCGTTCAGGTCGACCTTGGCGAGCGCGGCGGAGATGGCCTTGTCGAGGTCGTCGGTCTCGCCGATCTGGCCGCAGGCGTTGGCGTTGTGGTCCTGCTTGTCGATCGAGGCGCCCTCGACCTGCAGGAAGAAGCCGTTCTTCTGGCCGTTCGGGTTGGCCTCAAGCAGGTCGATGGCCTTGGCCGTCATATCCGCCAGCGAGGCGGAATTGCCGTTGGCGTTCTTATTGCCGAGCCAGCCGGGGTTGGTCTTGCACTGAATCGGGTCCTTATCCTTGGCCGGGTCCTTCTTGGTGGCCACGGACGGGGCGAACTGGGTCTGCAGGTTGCCGCCCGCCATCAGGGCGAGGACCGGCTTGCCGGTGTACTCCAGCGCGTTGAGCGCGTCCACGTCCTTCTCCACGGTCTCGTAGCCCATCGCCTTGGCCTGATCCCACACGGTCATGCCGGCGTACTCGCCGCCCTGCACGGTCTGGTGCAGGTACTTGGCGCCGCCGCCGATGGTCACGTCGGCGCGGGTGTCGAGCATCTGCTCGGAGATCGAGCCGATGCCGCCGTTCTCCTTGAGCTGGGCGACCTCGCACTGGTCGGCGGCGTTGTTGCTGGAGCCGTCGGTCTTGCCCTGCGGGCCGTAGCAGGAGCGCAGCGTCGAGTGCGACATCTGGGCGGCCGGGGTGGCGTCCTGGATCTCGGAGGTGGTCACGTTGCCGGTGGCCTTGCCGGCGGCCTTGGCGAGCTCGGTCAGGTTGAGCTGCGGGTTGCCGTAGACGTCCACGTCGAGCGCGTTGTTGTAGGTCTTGGTGCCGGTGGCCCAGGCGGAGCCGGAGGCCGCGGAGTCGGTCACCGGGGTGACGGTCGGGTTGCCCTTGTCCTGGATGCCGTTGCCGAGCGAGAACGTGGTGTACTGGCCGGTGCCGACGGTGGTGTCGCCGTACGAGGACGGCTGGCCGATCTTGTCAAGGCCGTCGAATGAGCCGTTCGCGCCGTGCAGGTAGTCGCGGGCGACGGTGATCTCAGAATCGCCCATGCCGTCGCCGATGAACAGGATGACGTTCTTGGCGTTCTGGTTGCCGTACATGCCGGCGATGCGCTGCGCGGCGCCGTGGCCGGCCAGTTCGGCGGCGGACTTGCCGTCGGCCGCATAGGCCATGCCGCTGACGCCAGCGAGCATGGCGGTGGCGACGAGCGCCGCCACGGTTCCCTTCAACACGTGATGCTTGTTCACTTCATGCCTCTTTTCGTTGGCTTCACGACGAGGCCGGCCGCGTTCCCCACGGGTTACGACCGCCCTCGGGATTCCGGTCATGTCAGGCTTCCCGACCCTTCCGGCTTCTCCACCACGCACGGTAGGACGCCAAACCGTCGCCCAGCTGACGGAATCGCCACGCAACGGTGAACAATTGCAATGGGCAACGAACTCTCCATGAACCGCAAGCGACTACGTATCCGGGCCTCGGTGTTACATGCGGGATTGCGGTCCTCGTCGACCGAAAGTTGGCAAAGTGGCAAATCCACCACCAAAACTGGTTGGAACAATGGCAGCGTAACGCTAGACGGCGTGTTGTCGCAGCCATGCGACAACACGGACGTTTGGAGCTAACGGTCAAAGAACTCGTTGTGAAGCGTGGAGCAGCTTCGCACTACCTCCAACTTTATAACAGGACCGGCGGAATTCCGCCGGTCCTGAATGTGAAACCCGAGGTAGTGCGAACCGCCTCCGGGAATCAACCCCTCAGCAGCACCTCCTCAAGCGCGCCGATCACGCTTTCGGGCATGTGCGACTGGAAGAAGTCACGCTCATTGCACTGCTCGCGCTCCAGCGTGCGCAGTCCCGGAATCGCGGCCACACCGTAGCGGCTGATCTGCGCCATGGCATGCTCCTTGGTGGTGTACAGCATCTGCGCGTCAAACAGGATGCGTTCGCAGTCCGCCTCGGTCGGGGATTTGGCCAGGGCAAGCCCCTGCGGGAACAGCACCTGGATCCGCGACGAGGAGGGCACGTCGTATAGCTTCACGCTCAGACTCAGCGTCTCCGCATCGTAATCCACCACCGTGGTGCCGACCAGGTCCTTGTCCCAGGCTTCGCCGCCGACGATCACCTGCATGGCCGAGCGGGCCACGCCGCGGAAGATCAGGGTCCAGTCGCGCCGTTCCGGCACCACCGACGTGTTGCCGGTCGGCGCTTCGATGACGAACTGCGGGGAGCGCCCATCATCCCACTGCCAGGTCATGGCGGTCACGGCCGTGGCGGATTCCTGCGCCGCAGCAGCGTCGGCGCACACCTCGCGGAACTCGCCGGAGTCCTCGCGCATGGCGAACGAGCCGTCCGCACCGGGGAAGATCACCACATCCAACGCACGCGGGTTCACGGTCATATCCGAAAGCGGATCGGACTGCATCGGCACGATGCCGCCGGCCTTGGCGAACACCGGAATCCGGTCGATTGTGCGCCACACCGCCAGGCGGCGGCCCGCCGGATCGGCGGCTACATAGCGGCGGCCGTCGAAGAAATCGAACCAGTCGCCCTGCGGCAGCCAAGCATCGGCCTTACCGCGCATCGAGGCCTTGTCCATCGGATCGACCACCGGCGCCACCACCAGCTCGGTGCCGAACCGGAACTCGTCGGGCACCTCGTAGGACTCGCCCAGATTCGGGTTGGCCCAGTACATCGGTTCGACGATCGGATCGCCGTCCACGGCGGCGCGCCAGTTCATCGTGTACAGATACGGCATCAGCGCTTGGCGCAGCCGCAGCACGTCGACCATCGCGGAGCGCACCGGCTCATGGAAGTTCCACGGCTCCTTGCCGGAGAACGGCGAGCAGGTGGAGTGCAGGCGGTTGATCGGGCTGAACACGCCGAGCTGGTACCATCGGGCCTCCAGCTCCTCGTCGCGGTAGCCGAACATGTGGCCGCCGATGTCATGGCTCCACCAGCCGTAGCCGATGTTCGAGGCGGTGGCGGTGAAGTACGGTTGGAACTTCAGTGACTTCCAGGTCACGACCGTGTCGCCGGAGAAGCCGACCGGGTAGCGCTGCGAGCCGGGTCCGGCGAAGCGCGAGAACGTCAACGGCCAACGGCCGTCGCGGCCGGAGTCCAGATAGTGCAGGTGGTTGAGCACCCACAGCGGGTCGAGGCCGGGCTGGCGGGTCACGCCGCCCTGCTGCCAGTCGAGCCACCAGAAGTCGACGCCTTCGGTCTCCAGGTCGTGGTGCATGTCGAAGTAGGCGCGCACGAACCTCGGGTTGGTCAGGTCGAACTCGACCGGCTCCTGTGCCTCCGCGTCGACGCCCACGGTCGCCGCGGCCTTGGCGTACGGCTCCTCGAAGGCGCGGATGCCGTCGCGCGGGTGCACGTTCAGCGTGGTCTTCAGGCCGCGGTCGTGCAGCCCCTCGAGGAACGCCCTGTGGTCGGGGAACAGCTTGCGGTTCCACGTGTAGCCGGTCCAGCCGGAGCCGAAGCGCGGGTCGACGTCGTCGACCAGATGCCAGTCCATGTCGATCACCGAGGTGGTGAACGGGATGCCCTCGGCCTTGAACCGGTCCATCAGATCGAGGTATTCGTCCTGCGAGTAGCGGTAGTAGCGGCTCCACCAGTTGCCGAGTGCGAAGCGCGGCAGCAGCGGCGCGGGCCCGGACAGCTTCTGGAAGTCGTGAACGGCCTCGCGGTAGCGGCGGCCGTAGCCGAAGAAGTAGATGTCGGTTTCGCGATGGTCGCGCGGGGCGACGCCGATGCCGCCGTACGCCACGACGCCGTCGGGCAGGTTGCCGTCCGCGTCGGCGGTGACGAACACGTTCGACGCGGAATCATCCAGCACGGCCCAGCCATCGCGGGAGATCACGCCTTGTCCGAGCGGAATCGCGCCGTCGGCCTCATCGAGCGTGCGTGCGGTGCCGCCGAGATTGCCTTTGGGATCGTCGCCGTAATGCCAGGTGTTGAACTGCGAGTCCGGCACGCCCTTGACGACGATCGTCAGCCCCTCCTTGCTGAACGGCTTGCGGTCGTAGGTCAGACGCAACGCCGGCGTTTCGACGACGAGCATCCCGTCGCGTTCGCCGGTGGTGTAATCCACGGCACCAGACGGCAGGAAGGCGCGGTCGACGGCCATCAGCGTGGCTCGGTCCTCGAACTCGCCGCTGTCGGACCATTCCAAACGGATCAGGGATTCGGTGATCAGTCCGATGCGCCAGTGCTCACCTTGCAGCGTGGTGGTCGGACTCATTGCGGGATGCATGCCCCGCAGGAAGCGGCCAAAACCCTGAAAGTCTTGAAAAGACATGTGCTTCCAACTCCTTTGTTTCATTGTGCTTCAATGGATGATTACGCTTGCACGCAAGTATAGTGCAAACGTTCGCAAAACACGCCTGACGGTTATGCATAGTAATTGCCACGCCCGCCGTTACCCGCCCCGACAAGACCAGCAGGCTGGGGCACACCCATCCCGCCATATTGTCCGAATCCCCAGATTCGAGCAAACACCCAAACCCAAGGCCGCATGCAACAGGGCCCCTCGGGAAATCCGAGGGGCCAAGGAGTCTAGGGGCGCGGGAAGCGCGCTGGCTCAGATCATCATCCACACGGTGGTATCGGCGGGCAGGATGAACCCGCTGATCGGCTCCGAGGAAAAGATGATCTCGCCGGCCGGCAGCTCCACGGGATCCGGCCCAAAATTGGTGATGCTGGCGAAGCGGTCGCCGCCCTCATCGGCGCTGACGCGCGAATACGCCACCACCTGGCCCGCCTTGTCGCCGAACTCGGAATCCCCGATCCACCGGATCGACGTATCGCCGGTCGGGGTGAGCATCCGCTGGCGGAACGCGATGGCCCTGCGGTACAGGTTGAGCATCGAATCCGGATCGGAGTCCTCCACATCGGCGGCGAAATCCTTGTACCACAGCGGCTGGGGCAGATGCGGGTCGGCGGCGGGCGTGCCATCGGGGCGCGTGGCCGGAGAGAAGCCGAACGAGGCGCCGGTGCCGAACTTCGCATCCCACGGCGCCGGGGTCGGCTCGTCGGCGGCGGACCACGGCAGCGGCACACGGCAGCCGTCGCGCCCCTTGGCCGTGCGGCCGTGGTCAGTGCGGAACGGGGTCGGGTCCTCTAAGCGGTTCCATGGGATATCCGCCACCTCGAACAGGCCGAGTTCCTCACCCTGATACACGTACACGGAGCCGGGCAGACCGAGTTCCATCATGATCGCGGCACGGGCGCGGCGGGTGCCGAGCTCGCGGTCCTCGAAGAAGTTCGAGCCGCTGCGCAGCAGCCAGGCGTCGGCCAACTGGTGGTACCACTGCGTCTTCACCTGCGGCAGGCCGTACCGGCTGGCGTGGCGGACCACGTCATGGTTGCTCATCACCCAGGTGGTGGTGGAGCCGGATTCCTCGGCGGATTCCAAGCCTTCGCGGATGGCGGTGCGGAAGTCCTCGGCGAACCAGTCGGCCTTGGCGAACTCGAAGTTGAACACCTGTCCCAGCTCCTCCTCGGAGGCGTACAGATGCTGGTGCTCGGGCACCACCCAGGCCTCGCCGACGGCGAAGCGCGGCGGGTCGTACTCGTTGAACACCTCGCGCCATTCGCGGTAGATGTCATGTACCTCGGGGCGGTCCCATAGCGGATTCGTGCCGTCGTGGCACAGCCCCTCCAGCGGGTTGCCCTTCAACGCCAGTTCGGTCAGCGGCGCACTGTCGAGATCCTTGGCCAGGCCGTGCGCCACGTCGATGCGGAACCCGTCCGCGCCATGGTCCGACCAGAAGCGCAGGGTCTTCTTGAACTCCTCGTGGACCTCCGGGTTCTTCCAGTTGAGGTCCGGCTGCTCCTTGGCGAACATGTGCAGGTACCACTGGCCGTCCGGCACCCGCTCCCAGGCGCCGCCGCCGAAGATCGACTGCCAGTCGTTCGGAGGCAGCTCGCCGTGCTCGCCCAGGCCGTCTCGGAAGATGTACCGGTCGCGGGCGGGGGAACCGGGCTCCGCCGCCAGCGCCTCCTGGAACCAGACGTGCCCGTCGGAGGTGTGGTTCGGCACGATGTCCACGATCACCTTCATACCGGCCTCATGCGCGGCGGCGGCCATCGCGTCGAAGTCGTCCATGGTGCCCAGCCGCGGATCCACGTCACGGTAGTCGATGACGTCGTATCCGCCGTCGGCCAGCTCGGACGGATAGAACGGCGAGAGCCAGATGGCGTCCACGCCCAGTTCCTTCAAGTAGGGGATGCGGTCGGTCACGCCGGCGATGTCGCCCAGACCGTCGCCGCTCACGTCCTTGAAGCTACGCGGGTAGACCTGGTAGACCACCGCTTGCTTCCACCAGTCCGCATGGGTGTTGTTCAGGGTCATATACAGCTCCTTTCGGCCACACATGATGTACAGCGCTGTCAACATCTGATCCGACGCAAATGCACCGTAATCCGAGTATCAGTGTAGCAAATAGTGCAAACGTTATCATCCGTGTTGCAGGTTCGCACTACCGCAGGGTTTCAATGGCGGCGGGTTGATATTCCGCCACGTGAAATTTCAGCCCCGCGGTAGTGCGAACACCGCCTTCATTTACTCCACTTCACCAACCACCTCAGCGGAAAATAATGTCAAGTTCTACACTTTTTTCCGGAAAAAAGTGTATACTTTTACACTAATTTCTGTTCATAGCCAAGGAGGATCCCATGCCGAACATGCGTCGCGCCATCAGCCACAAGCTTCAGGCATGGAGCGAGTCATCGCACCGCAAGCCCTTGGTGATTTTCGGCGCACGGCAGGTGGGGAAAACCTACGCCATCAAACAGCTTGCCTCAGACCGTTACGATTCTCTGGCCTACATCGACTTTTCCCGGGACGCCCGAGCAGCGGCCTTATTCGACGCTTCACTCGCGCCAGCCGAGCTCGTGCCCAAGCTGGAGGTTTTTCTGCATACCCTCATTGACCCCGATCGCACATTGATAGTCTTCGACGAAGTACAGTTGTGCGAAAGAGCGTTGACCTCGTTGAAATATTTCTGCGATGACGCACCGCAATACCACGTCGTGGCAGCCGGTAGTTTACTAGGCGTCGCCCTCAAACGCGAGCTGTACTCGTTCCCCGTCGGCAAGGTCGATTTACTGCAGCTGCGCCCATTGAGTTTTGAAGAGTTCCTGTGGGCACGCGGAGAAACACGTCTGGCCGACGCCATACGCGACGCGTATGAGAACGCCCCAGATCAGGCGTTCGCCCTGCATGATCGCGCCATGCAGCTTGTCCATGAATATGAGCTCATCGGCGGCATGCCGGAAATCGTCTCGGCATACGTCGCCAATGATGCCCCCGGCATCGACGCATTGGAATCTGCGCGCAACAAGCAGCAGGAAATCAACGTGGCATATCTCGCGGATATGGCCAAGTACGCCACACCCACGGAAACGCCGCGCATCATGGCCGTATGGAACAGCATTCCCCAGCAACTGGCCAAGGAGAACCATAAATTTCAGTACAAGCTCATCAAGTCGGGGGGCCGGGCTGCAATATACGAGAATGCCATCGCATGGCTGGACGCTGCGGGCATCATCATGCGATGCACCCAAGTCACCGAGGCCACGGCACCGCTGAAAACCTTCGAGAACAGTAGCTCGTTCAAGATATATACAGCTGATGTCGGATTGCTGTCGGCGCAGTATGAAGCCATCCCGCAGGATCTGGAACCGGCGACGGACAAGGCAGCCGGATTCCGCGGAGGCATCACCGAGAACTATGTGCTGCAGCAGCTCGTCGCCTCGGATTCATCCGTATATTACTGGGGTACTACCAGCAAAGCAGAGGTCGAATTCATCGCCCGCGCCAAACAAGGCGACGTCATCCCCATCGAGGTCAAGTCCGGACGCAACGTCACCGCCAGAAGCCTCGAATCATTCCGGGAACGCTACCATCCGCCGTATCTCGTGCGTGTCAGTGCACGTAACTTCGGTGTCGGCAACGGTATCCGCAGCATTCCCTTATATGCGGCTTGGCTTCTGGGGGAAGACCTCCAGTAGCGCAGAGGCAGGTTCGCACTACCTCGGGGTTTCTATGCCGGAGGGTTGATATTCCGGCGATTGAAATTTCAAACCCGAGGTAGTGCGAAGCCCGTCTCAGCGGTTCAGCGCCGCGGCCAACGACTGCACCCGCGGCAGGTCGAAGACCTCCTCGGTATGCACCACGCGCCCGGTCTCGTCGGCCAGCGGGATGCGCCAGTTCGGGTACTCCCAGCTGGTGCCCGGCTGGTTCTGGGTGCGGTGCTCGCCCACGCCGTCCACCAGAGCGGCCTGCACCAGCACGCTCGGCGAATCCCGCAGCATGACGTGCATGGCCTCCACTACACGCTGGATCAGCGCCTCGCGGTCGGCCGTCTCGGCATCGTCGGCGTCCGGCGCGCAGGCGGCCTTCAGCCCGTCGGCCACCTCCTGCGGCTGGTATCCGCGCGAAACCAGCAGCGCCAGCATCTGATCGATCTCGGCCTGTACCTCGGCGCGGAACTGCTCGGCCGGCTCGTTGAGCAGGTCGAGCTCCTCGCGCAGATCGACGTGCTCCAGCTTCAGATAGCCCGCCGTCGGCGGCAGGTCATGCGTGGTCACGGAAGCGAGCGCGTACTTGCGGTAGTCCTCCGGCGGGGCGTACGGGTCGCCGGCGTTCGGGGAGTTGTCCACGCGGGAGAACCATTCCACGGCGGTGCCCAGCACGCCGTGTTCGGCCAGCACCTTGGAGACGTATTCGGGCACGGTGCCCAGATCCTCGCCGATGACCACACCGTTCGCGCGGGAGGCCTCGATCGCCAGGATGGAGAGCATGACCTCGTGGTTGTAGATCACATAGGCACCGTCGCGCGCGGTGCAGCCGCGCGGGATCCACCACAGGCGGAACAGGCCGAGCACATGGTCGATGCGCAGGGCGCCGGCGTGCGCGAACATGTTGTGCACCATCTCACGGTAGACGCGGTAACCGGTGGATTCCAGATACTGCGGGCTGAACGGCGGCTGCCCCCAGTCCTGGCCGAGCTGGTTGTAGAAGTCCGGCGGGGCGCCGACAGTCACGCCGTCGGCGAACCGTTCGGGGCTCCACCACACGTCGGCGCCGAGGGCGTGCACGCCCACCGCCATGTCCTGCATCAGGCCGAGCGCCATGCCGGCGTCCTTGGCGGCCTGCTGCGCGGCGGCCACCTGTTCGTCGGCGATCCACTGCAGCCAGCGCTGGAATTCGAACATGTCATGGTGGTCACGCACCAGGGCCGCCACGGCCGGCGAGTTCTTGTCGGTGCGGAAGAACCACGAGTTCTCCTCCCACGGCGCGCCCCACACCTCGAACGCCAGGCACCAGGTGGCGAAGGCGTCCAGGTCCGGCCCCGCCGCGCGCTTGAACTCGGCGAAGGCCGCCTCGCGCTCCCCGGAGCGCGGCGCGGAGAAAATCAGCCACAGCGCCTGACGTTTGGCGTCCCACGAGGCGTTGATGTCCATCGGCTCGGCGCTGTCATTGGCGGCGGCCACCGAGGCGTGCAGCTCCTCGACCTGCGCGCGGGTCGCGTCGTCGAGCGCCGCGTATTCGGGGATGTCCTGCGGCCGGATATAGGTGACGTTGAGGAACCGGCGTGACTCCGGCAAGTACGGCGAGGGCTGCAACGGGGGCACGGGGGCGCCGGCGTGGATCGGGTTGATGAGCATGAAGTCGGCGTGCGACTTCTCACCGGCGTCGGCGGCCAACCGCTTCAGGTCGCCGTAGTCGCCGACACCCCAGGAATCGGCCGACCGCACGGAGTACATCTGCGTCATCCACCCCCAACGCTGCCGCTGACGCACCGCTTCGGGCAGTTCGATGCGGGGCGGGGCGACGATGACCGTGGCGCGACGCTGCACGCCGCCGACCTGCACGTTGAGCGTGTGGTATCCGATCGGCAGGTCGTCCGGCAGCGTGAGTTCCAGCTGTTCGCCGAAGTCGGCGTCCTTGTGCACGCGCAGGTTCGCGCGCAGGTCGCCGGCGTAGGCGGTTCCGTCCTCCAACGCCAGTGTCAGCGCCACCAGCGCGTCCGCCGAGCAGCGCAGCGGCACGTTGTTCGCCCGGCCGGTGATGGCCAGCACGGTCGGGGGCACCAGCTGTTCGCGCTGACGGCATTCGGTTTCCAGCAGCGACTTGCTGATGGCCGCGGGGTTCGAGGCGTCCACGCCCAGCGACGCCAGTACGGCGACGAGCACCTCGTCACGGATTTCGACGTAGGCCCCGAGCTGGTCGATATACGACGTAGAGACGCCGCACGCCTTGGCCAGGCGGATGAGCGGACGCTTGAGGCGCGCCGGGCTTTCCTCCCGTTGGGCGGTCTGCGTCTGATTCTGAGCTTCATTGCTATCAGTCATCGGTTCTCACCTTTTCTGCAGTGATGTGATGATGCGTCGCCAGCGAGGACGACCTCGTGATGCTAGCGCTTGCATTATAAATCTATCCGCTTAGATTCTAGAGCGTCGCATCGACGAAACGTCAGGGGCAACCGTCACCAATCCCATGTTTTTCGTGTTTTCTCGGAACGTCACACCCGCCCGATACGCCTTGCGACCGAAGCCACAACGCTCTCGGAGGTACACGCCACAGCCTACCGCATGATGCTAACGTTTGCAAGTGAATGGCTACGCCATGCCGACCAGCCCGAATGCCAGCAGCTGCAGCGGATACAGCACGTAGAACAGCCATTTGACCCACGGGGCGGGATATCCCTCCCTCCGCGAGCGCCAGTGCAGCAGCATCACGCCCAGCACCGGCAGGATGAACATGCAGGCGCCGAACGCGCCCGCCGTGAGCATCATCGTGTTCTCGCGCCTGGCCAGCGTGTAGAAGATCACGGCGAACACCAGGGTCATCAGCCCCTCGCCGACCAGACCGAGCCGCAACCCCACATTGAACAGGTACGCCCATAACGTGGCCGCGAGCAGCACCGCAATCCGAATCGCCCATGACGCCACGTCGCGGCGCCCCTGGAACGCGCGGAGCACCATCAGCGCGATCAGTGCGATGCACAGCCCCCACACCGGATTCTGCGAGGTCATGTCGAAGAACCGCCCCGACGTCGCCATGTCGTAGGGCACCTCGGACACCGCCGCCAGCACAGCCAGTCTGGCCAGGTACCATCCGGCGGCGTGCGTGCGGCGGAATCCGTTGACCAGCATCCACGCATACAGCGGCACCGCGCACCAGGAGAACGCGTCGGTCACCACCACGCCGGTCAGCGCGCCCATATCCGCCGTGGCCAGATCGCCGACGCCGGGCAGCAGCACCGCGGTGCTGAACGACCCGAGCATGACCAGCAGCAGCGCGACGATCTTCATCGCGAACGTGGTGATGCCTTTGGCGTTGTCCAGCGAGGCATCATGCCCGGCCACAGATTCGTTCATCGTGTTCACATGTCCTTCCGTCAACGTTGTCCGTCAGCCCATCGCGCCCTATGCCGGCATTCCTATTGTGCATCGTCGACGCACCGCTGCCACACCGTAAACGACCGTGCCGGCAACGTCACCGTGGCCGTCCCGCGGGCGCCGTGCCCGGTTTCGGCACCGGCATCCGGCGGCGTGGCCCGCCCGGCCAGCGCGTCGGTCGAATCGGCGACAACAGCCCATTCGCCGTCCGAGGCGGCCCCGCCCGTCATATCGAGCGTGGACTCCCCGTACCCTGCGTTGGCCGCCATCACCAAATCGCCGACACGGTACGCCACCACATCGTCCGCGGACGGCAGCGGGATGTGCGCGCCCCGGCACAGTTCCGGATGCGACCGCCGCAGCGCGATCAACGTCCGGTACCAATCGACCAGCGGCGCCATCCGCACGGCGCGCCGCCAATCCAGCAGGTTGAGCGAGGCCGGCCGGTCGAAGGAGTCGGAGCAGCCGAGCTTCGTGCGGGCGAACTCCTCGCCGGACAGCAGGAACGGCAAGCCGGCCGCGGTCATCACCAGGCCCGCGGCCATGGCGTTGGCCGCCAGCATGTCCGCGACGTCACCGTGGCATCCGCCGGTTTCGCCGCCGACCGCATCGTCCGCCGCGCCGCCACCGACAGGACCCGCCGCTTCCCCGGCCACCCCGCCGCACGTGCCGCAAGCCGCGTAATCCGCCTCCGTCGGCCCGCCCGGGCACATCGTGGCGCACAGCTTGTCCCACAGCGTCAGGTCGTCGTGCGCGGAGACGTACTGCACCAGCTGCATCGGGTCCTTCGGCTCGCCCACCGCGCCGTGCCAGGCGTCCACCGCCTTGCGCACGGACGGCGCGAACGCACGGCCGAGCCCGTTGACGAAACCGGCCTGCTCCGCGTACAGCACATGCCCCTTAATCGAGTCGCGCGTGGCGTCGCAGAACCAGCCGATGCGGCGGCCCAGCCGGGACACGCCGCCCTTGTTCGCCAGGATCGTCCCGGGCTCCACGGCCGAGTCGGTGGCCGACCACGGCTCGCCGTACAGCAGGATCCCCCGCCCGTTCGGCAGCGCGTCGACCGAGGCGCGCACGGCGTTCATGGTCTCCACGTCGATCAGGCCCATCAGGTCGAAGCGGAAGCCGTCGATGTGGTATTCGCGGGCCCAGTACGTCACCGAATCGACGATGTACCGGCCGAACATTGCGTGTTCGCTGGCCGTGTCGCTGCCGCAGCCGGAACCGTTGGCGAGCGCCCCATCGTCCGCGCGGCGGCAGAAGTAGCCGGGCACCATGCGTTCTAACCAGTTGTCGGCGGAGTACATGTGGTTGTAGACCACGTCCATGATGACCTTGAACCCCGCGCGGTGCAGGGCCTGGATCATCGTCTTGCATTCGCGGATCCGCACCTCGCCGTGGTAGGGGTCGGTGCTGTAGGAGCCTTCGGGCACGTTGTAGTTGACCGGGTCGTACCCCCAGTTGAACTGGCCGTCCTCGGGCAGGGTCTCGTCTACGGAGCCGTAGTCGTAGAACGGCAGCAGCTGCACGCAGGTCACACCGAGGCGCTTGAGGTAGTTCAGGCAGGTGGGCGATGCGGGATCGCCCGTGATGTGGGTCCCATCGTGCGTGAAGGCCAGGAACCGCCCGCGATGTTCCGCGGGCACCCCGCAGTCCGGGTCGTTGCTGAAGTCGCCGATATGAGTCTCCCATACGACCAGTTCGCCGTCGGGGATATCGGGGCCGCGGTCCTCGTCCCATCCCTCGGGGTTGGTTCGGGTCAGGTCGATGACCATGCTGCGCACACCGTTCACGCCGGCCGCGCGCGCCCAGGGATCGGCGGCGCGGTTCACGGTGCCGTCGGGGAAGGCGACCAGAAAGTCGTAGTAGACGCCCGCCAGCCGCTCCGGGATCTCCGCGTGCCAGGTGCCGCGCGGGCCGGACGCCATCGGACGCTCGGCGATGGTGCGTGCGCCCGACTCGTCGTCGGAACCGGTGGCGAACAGTCGCAGCGTCACGGATTCGGCGGTGGGTGCCCAGACGGTGAACGCCGTGCCGTCGGCGGTGAGGCGTGCGCCCAGTTCGCCGTCGTACGCGGGCAACATGGAGATCGGATTGACCGTGGAACGTTGGTAATCACGGGGTTGCGTCATCGGAACTCCTTGCATGACAACGATGGTACAGGTCCGGGGCAACGGCCGTTGCCCCGGGTCCTCCGCGGCGGGCGGGAGCGGGTTCCCGCCTCCGCCCGCCTGGCGGATGTGTGATCGGATGTGCCGGCTCAGCCCTTGACGGCGCCGGACATGGCCTCCTGGTAGTAGCGCTGCATGACGATCGTCAGGATGGCGATCGGGATGGCGATGATCACGGCGGCGGCCGCGAATCGCGCGAACCAGGAGTTGAGGTACTCACGGCTGAGCATCTGGTACAGGCCCAGCGCCACCGTGTAGTTGTCCTGCGTGCGGCAGATGGCCTTGGCCATCACGAAGTCGAGCCAGGGGCCGAGGAACGCGGTCAGGGCCTGGTAGACGAGCATCGGCTTGCACACCGGCAGGATGATGAGGCGGAAGGTCTGCCAGCGGGTGCAGCCGTCGAGCGCGGCGGCCTCGTCCAGGGACATCGGGATGGTGTCCATGTAGCCCTTCATCACGTAGAAGCCCGCGCCAGCGCCGGCGGAGTAGACCAGGATCAGCGCGACGGTGACGCCGATGCCTTGGGTCAGGCCCAGCGACTTCAGGATGAAGTAGATTACGACCACGGACATGATGTTCGGGAACATGCCGAGCACCAGCACCACGTTCATGAAGGACTTGCGGAAGCGGAAGCGCAGACGGCTCATCGAGAACGCCACGCACAGCACGAAGAACACGTTGATCAGGCACGAGATCACCGCAATGATGAACGTGTGCATGAACATCTTCGGGAAGTTCAGGATGTGCGTGTCGGTGAACAGCTGGATGTAGTTGTCCAGCGTGTACTCCTCCGGGAAGAACGACGGGTTGTACGGTCCCGGGTTCGCATTGAAGCTCTCCATGACCACCCACGCGATCGGGATGATCCAGATGACGGCGAGCACCACGAGCAGCAGGTGGCTCAGCACATCGCCCACGATGCGCCGCTTGCGCTGGTCGTGCAGGAACGGATTGCTTTCGGCCTTGACAGTGGCCGACTGGGTTGCTTGGCTCACCGGAAGCCTCCTTCGTTCTTATAGGATCCGCTGCTGCGGTAGGTGATCAGCGAGACGATCGCCAGCACCACGAATGTGAAGATGCCGATGACGCCGCCGAGGTTGTAGTCGCCGCGATCCACCGTGAGCTTGTACAGCCAGGTGATGAGCAGGTCGGTGGAACCGGCGGTGTCGCCGACGGCGGTCGGGTTGCCTCCGGACAGCAGGTAGATGACGTTGAAGTTGTTCACGTTGCCTGTGAACGTGGTGATCAGGTACGGGGTGAGCACGAACACCAGATACGGCATCGTGATGCGGGTGAACGTCTGCCACCAGTTGGCGCCGTCGATCCTGGCGGCCTCATACTGGTCGGCGGGGATGTTCTGCAGGATGCCGGTGATCTGCATGATCGTGAACGGGATGCCGATCCACAGGTTCACGACGATCACGGTCACGCGGGCCCAGGTCGGATCGGTGAAGAACGGCAGCGGTTCGGTGATCCAGCCCCAGGATTCGAGCGTGCTGTTGATGGCGCCCTCCGGCTGGAGCATCTGGTTGATGGCCAGCAGGGAGACGAACTGCGGCACGGCCATCGACAGGGAGAAGATCGACCGCCACATGCCCTTGAAGCGCGTGGTCTTGCGGTTGATGATCATCGCCAGGAACAGGCCGAAGAAGAAGTTCAGGAACGTGGCGAAGATGGCCCAGATCAGCGTCCAGCCGAGCACACGCACGAACTGGTTGGCGGTCACCGCACCGGTCTCGGCGAACAGCGAACCGAAGTTCTTGAAGCCCACCCAGTCGAACAGCAGCACGTGGTCGGAGTCGTAGCTGGTGAACGCGATGCAGATCATGATGAGTGTCGGCAGCACGGTGAACACCAGGATGCCCACCACCGGCAGGAACATCATCGAGACCTGCGCGTTGCGGTCGGTCAGGTTGCGCCAGTCGTCCAGCAGCGTGGGCGCGGCGCCGGTCTCGCGCTGGAGCACCTGCGCCTTGTAGGCGCTGCGCACCGCGTACGACCAGAACACCACGAACAGGACGGTGATGAACACCGTGGCCACGCCGGCGGTCAGCAGCAGCACGGAGTTGTCGCCGGCGTCGTAGTACCAGTAGCCGTCGATCTTCTGGCGGGTCTGGGTGCGCGACCCCAATGAGACGAGCGTGCCGAGGCTGCCGACGCCCACCGTCGCCATGTAGACGATGTAGGCGATCTCGACGGCCAGGAACAGCAGGCCCTTGACAATCTGCTTGCGGGCCAGGTTGCCCGCGCCCAAGATCAGGAACGACAGGCGCGTCAGGGCGTCGCCGTCCTTGGCGGCCGCGCGCAGCGTGTAGCGCGACGGCGGGATATAGTCCGTCTTGCGGCGGATCAGGCCACGCTTGGCGGGGCGTGGCGAAACGGTTGCTTCCATGTTCAAACCCTTCCTTGCGTCACATCAGGCTCTCGTAGGACGCCATCCACCGCTCGGTCTGCTCGGCCGCGTTGTCCAGCGTGACCTCGCCGTTGTAGATGGCCTTGCCGAAGTTCTCACAGGGGACCCAGAAGTTGTTCATCTCCGAGATGGACGGCTGGACCACCGACGTGTTGGCGATCGTATCAATCTGCGCCTGGGCCACGGCGTCGGCCTCGACCTCGGGGGTCGCGGCAACCTTGACGTCCGAGGGGATGACCGAGCGCATCGTGTAGTGCTTCTCCTGCGAGTAGGTGCCGGACAGGAACGCGGCGAACTGGTCAGCGGCCTTCGGGTGCTTGCTGTACGGATTCCACGCGTACACGGTGGATCCGGCGAACGCCTTCATCTGCACCTGCTGGCCGTTCAGGGTGAAGCAGGGCAGCTGCGCCACACCCCAGTCGTCGCCGAGGTTCGCGCGCACGGTGGCGGCGTCCCAATTGCCGGTGAAGACCACATCCACCGAACCATCCTTCAATCCCGACAGACCGGAACCGTTCTGGTCCAGCACGAAGTTCGGGTTGTTGCGGAAGTTGACCAGATACTCGGTCACGGCCGCGCCGATCTCGCCGCCGAACTGCACGCCGGCCGCGCCGTCGGTGCCGTCGGGGCCGAACAGCTCGCCGCCGGCGCCCATGTAGAACGCCGGCACGTACCACGAGTTGGTCAGCGGGAAGGAGACCTTGCCCTTGGCCAGCATGGCGTCCAGCGACGTGATGTCCTCTTCGGTGAACTTGCTCTTGCGGTAGTACATGAACCAGGTGTTGCCGGCCAACGGCACGCCGTAGACGTTGCCGTCCTCGCCGCGCACCGTGTCCAGCATGGTCTCGCTGCCTTCCGTCTGCCCCTCCAGCTGCGCCATCGTCGGATCGCTGACCTGGCCGATCGCGCCGGCGTCCAGCAGGGTGCCCAGCTGGTCGGAGGCGAACGAGTAGACGTCGGCCGCCACGGTCGGGTCCTGCTTGGCCACGCCCGCGGCGTCGGCGGAGGCGACGACCTGGTTCTTCCAGGTGATGTTGTATTCGGGGTGTTCCTCCTGGAATGCCTTCTCCATTTCCTGGAGCCAGGAGTCCTCGTTGGCCTGGTCCTCCTGGGATGCCCAGACGACCAGGGTGATGTTCTCGGCGTCTCCGTTGACGGATGCGCCCGTGCCGCAGGCGGAGAGCCCTCCTGCGAACAGCGCACATGCTGCCACGGCCGCCACGGCCGCCAAGGCCTTGTTCCATCGCGCAATCATCGTTGATTTATTCCTTTCCTCGGGTTCTGACTGCGGTATCCGAACCCGCAACGCATCGGATACCCCCCCCCCC
>NZ_DGVO01000003.1:0-339 GCF_002394995.1 Bifidobacterium sp. UBA4282 | reverse complement strand
CCCCCCCCCCCGAGGCATATCGGCGATATCGGCGCCAACGATGATGACAACGATTGCACGATGTACTCGGGAATGTGGGCAACACAACGCATTGCTGCCCGATAGTATACAACGTATTGCAAACGTTCGCAACCGGGTGACCCCGTCGGATTTCCACCAAGAATTCCAGCAACCACGGCACGTCCCGCCCGAGATTGGCCGTACACTGTTGTAAACGTTCGCATATCCGATGCCCCTACGGCGTCGATACCGCACATGCCGACACCCCCGGCGAGGGACGGGGCCCACGACCGGCACCCCACCGACGCCGACCGACGGAAAGGATCCACGATGCCCAGC